>JAUMUE010000005.1 GCA_030530845.1 Limosilactobacillus sp. | reverse complement strand
TCAAGCTTTACTTCACTCACAAGACGATGACGGTAACGCCAGATCAACCTAAGACGACTGGTGAAACTTACAAGCAACCAGATGGCGAAACTGAACAAAACTACCCATCAGGCGTTGACCAAACTGACTTGAACAAGACTGTCACTCGGACAATCAATGTGACTGATCCAAGTGGTAAGACCACAACGACTAAGCAAGAAGTAAGCTTCGTTCGTGATGCCACGATTGACCAAGTAACCAACAATGTTACATACAGTGACTGGACTTTGGCTGATGGTAGCAAGAGTGTCTGGGATGAATTCACCACTCCAGAACTTCCTGGTTACACAGCTAGTCAAGATAGTGTTGCATCTGAAACACCAACTGCAGATACTCGTGATTCTGTAATTAACATCACTTACACTGCTCACAAGCAAAAGGCTAAGGTTGTTTACTACGACGATACCGACAAGAAGGAATTGTCAGCAGATCCATTTACTGGTGATAGTGCAACCACTGTTGAAACGGGTGCCGCAGATAAGATCGCTGGATACCAAAAGCAAGGTTACACACTCGTAACTCCAGAAGAACAAGTTCCATCTGAAATTACATTTGATACCGATGACGATGCGGATCAAACTTACACAATCCACTTCGCTCACGGAACAGTGAACGTAACTCCTGATAACCCTAAGAAGAAGGGTGAAACTTACCCACTTCCTGGTGGAAAGGGAGAAGGAACTTATCCAGATGGTGTGGACGAAGCTGACTTGAACAAGACGGTAACGCGGACAATCAATGTCAATGATCCACACAGCGGTACGAAGACGACTACTCAAAAGGTCAGCTTCCAACGCACTGCTACGATCGACCAAGTAACTAATAAGGTAACTTACGGTGACTGGACGGTTAAGGCAGGTAGTGAATCATCATGGCCAGCATTTAGTGACGTTCCAGCGGTTTCTGGCTACACTGCTAGTCAAACGAGCGTCGGAGCAGAAACACCAACTGCTGATACCAATGACAAGAATGTTGACATCAACTACACAGCCCAAGATCAAACTATTAAGATCGAAGCCTACGACAAGAGTGATAACAACAAGCTAATTGACTTAACTGGCTTGACTACTTCTGTCACAGGCAAGACTGATGCGACCGCTGACTTGGACAGTACTGCTCAAGCAATCAAGGATGCATTAGCCGCTAAGGGTTATGTATTTGACGCTGATGATAGTGATGAATTACCAGTTAAGTTTGTGGCTGGTGGTCAAACCGTTAAGTTGTACTTCACTCACAGTTCGATCACTGTAAAACACGATGATCCTAAGACAACTGGTGAAACTTACAAGCAACCAGACGGCAAGACTGATAAGAACTATCCAGAAGGTGTTGACGAAGCAAGCTTGAACAAGATTGTCACTCGGACAATCAATGTGACTGATCCAAGTGGTAAGACCACTACGACAACACAAAAGGTAAGCTTCGTTCGCGATGCTAAGATTGACCAAGTAGGCAACAAGGTTACATACACTGACTGGACTGTAGCTGACGGCAGTGATAGTAAGTGGGACAAGTTCACAACTCCAGTCCTTCCTGGATTCACTGCTACTCAAGACGGTGTAGATGCAGTTACTCCAACTGCTGATACGCAAGATTCAGTAATTAACATCACGTACACTGCTCACAAGCAAAAGGCTACGATCACTTACCACGATGACGTCACTAATACTGATTTGGAAACTGATCCATTTACTGGCGACAGTGATAAGACAGTTCAAACTGGTGCTGCTGAAAAGGTTGCTGGATACCAAAAGCAAGGTTACACACTCGTAACTCCTGAATCAGATATTCCAACTGAAATTACATTTGACTCCGATGACGATGCGGATCAAACATACACAATCCACTTCACTCACGGAACAGTAAATGTAACTCCAGATAACCCTAAGAAGCCAAGCGAAACCTACCCACTTCCTGGTGGACAAGGTGAAGGTCACTACCCAACTGGTGTTGACGAAGCTGACTTGAACAAGACGGTAACTCGTAAGATTATCGTTAACAACCCAGACGGCACTACGAAGACTACGACGCAAGAAGTAAGCTTCGAACGTACCGCAACGATTGATCAAGTAACTAACAAGGTAACTTACGGTGACTGGACGGTTAAGGCAGGTAGTGAAACATCATGGCCAGCATACACTGACGTTCCAACGGTTCCTGGTTACACTGCTAGTCAAACTAGTGTCGCAGCTGAAACACCAACTGCTGATACTACTGACAAGACTGTAACTATCAACTACACAGCTAACGACCAAGTGGCTACGATCAAGATTGTTGACGTTGACGATCCAGATAACCCAGTAACACTTACTAGCTACACTATCTCTGGTAAGACTGATGAAACTAAGACCGGTGTTGCAAATGACAAGATCAAGGAATACATCGACCAAGGTTACAAGCTCGTTGAAAACCCAATTAACGATGACGAAATTACCTTGAATGCAGACGCTGACAAGAATGTTTACATCATCAAGTTGGGCCACGGACAAGACTCAGTTCAACCAGGTGGTAAGATCCCAGGCGGCGCTAAGTTTACAGAAAACGATATTGAACGGACTGTAACCCGGACAATTAACGATTCTGCAAACCCTAACACGCCAATTACCCAAAGCGCTAAGTTCGAACGTACTGTAACTTACGACAAGGTAACTGGTGAAATTACTAGCGCAACTCCATGGAAGCTTACTGATGGTGGATGGGGTGAATACACTCCAACTGGCAAGTCTGGTTACAAGACGATGATCGACGGTAAGGAAGGTACAACTGTTCCAGCTGTTACTACAATTACCCAAGACACGCCAAACACTACTGTCAACGTAACTTACGTACCACTCATGGAAACCGCTACGATTACAATCGTGGACGGTGATGAACTTGATGCATCAGGCAACCCAACTGTACTTGATCGCTTCACTGTAACTGGTCAAACTGATTCTACTGTGACAAATGTTGCTGGTAGTCAGGTTGCTGCATTGCTCAAGAAGGGTTACACCGTTAAGAGCAACCCAATCGAAAACGACACGATTACTCTTAGCCAAGACGCTACTAAGAACAGTTACACTATTGTTCTTGGACACAAGCACGGCACGATTACTCCAGGTCAAGAACTCCCTGGTGACGCAACTAACGTAACTAAGGATGACTTCTACCGTGAAGTAACTCGGACGATCGTGGATGTAACTGATCCTAACAACCACCGTGTAATGGCTGTACAAACTGTCCGGTTCGGTCGTCAAATTGCGTACGACATTGTTACTGGTAAGGTTATCGAATCACTTTCTGGCGCATGGGAAAACTTGGATACCAAGACCCCTGCAACTCCAGCAACGTTCATGGTTCTCGCAACTTACGCAAACACTGACTCTGGTACTTGGCAAGAATTCACGCCAACTCGTGAAAACTACAAGCTCAAGTCCATTGACGGTGATACAACTAAGACGGTTGTTGAAGCACAAACTGTTCACCACGACACTGCTAATGTAGAAGTGGATGTAATCTTTGAACGTAACCTCCAAAGCACAATCCATGTTGTAGCTGTGGACACTGACAAGGGCAACGCAGTCATCACTCTTCCTAGTGACATCACTTCTGCCTTCACTGGCCACGAAACTGATGACTTTACTAAGACCAAGGGTGACATTGCATCTGCTATGGAAGCAATCAAGGCTGCTTTGACTAGTGCTGGTTACCAATTTGTAGGTGCTGATGAACTTCCAACTAAGTTCACTGGCGAAGATCAAACAATTACTTTGAGATTCAACCACAAGAACATCAGCATTGACCCACAAGGCGACCTTTCAACTACGGTAACTCGTACCATTACAGTTACTAAGCCTGATGGAACTACTGAAACCACCAAGCAAAACGTAACGTTCACACGTGACTTCACGCTTGATAAGACGACTGGTAAGATTACTTACACTGATTGGACTCCTAAGGGTGATGACACTTGGAGTGAATTCAAGGCTCCACACTTCGATGGATACAAGCCAAACATCACGGTTGTTCCATCTGTAAAGCCTACTGTAAACGGCGGTAGCCAAACCGTTGAAATCACCTACACCAAGGTTGATACACCATCAACTCCAACTACTGATCAAGTGCTTCACGTGATCGCAGTTGATGATGATGCAAACGGCAAGGTAATGGACAGCGAAGACATCACTGGTGCAAACGGCGCTGCAATCGACAAGGACGCAATCGTATCTGGACTTAAGAACAAGTTCAGCAAGTACGAATACGTGACCGATGACGTTCCAGCTAACTTCGACAGTGATTCTTCCGTCGACCAATACGCTTACGTACACTTCAAGCACGCTGTAATTGATGTTCACCACGATGACCCTAACAAGCCATCCGGTGTTGATGACACAGAATTGACCCACATGGCAATCAGAACGATCACGGTTGTAAAGCCTGATGGTACTTCTGCAGTGACTAGACAAGTAGTAACTTACGAACGTACTGCTCACTACGACGAAGTTACTGGTTCTGTTGCAAGCTACGGCGAATGGACGGCTAAGGGTAGCCAAACTTGGGATGCGTTTGATGCTCCTGAAATTGACGGATACGTTCCATCAATCAAGCAGGTTCCAGCACAAACCACCACTGCGGATACTCCAAACGTCAACATCACGATTACTTACCACGAAAAGAAGGCTGGAGAATCTACTATCACGATCATTTCACGTGACCATGACGGCGGTGACTCCATGATCGATGTAACTACTATCACTGGCAAGACCGGTTCTAACACCAACTTGACTGGTGTGGTTGATCAAATTACCGAAAAGATGAAGCAAAAGGGTTATGAAGTAACTAACATGCCTGAATTGCCAACGACATTCGGTGACAACGACCAAACTATCTACATCGACTTCGGACACGGTAAGTTGACTAATGATGATGTCGAACAAACTGCAACGCGGACAATCAATGTTCACAACGTTGACGGTACTGTAACCACCATCACTCAAACCGTGACATTCACTAAGACGCTTTCCTTCGATAACGTTACTAAGACCGCAACATACGGGGATGCAGTAGTAGAAGGTACCTGGGATGCATTTGACGCTCCAGAAGTAGAGGGTTACACTGCGGATCCAGCTCACATTTCTGCTAAGACTCCTAGTGCAGGTGACAACGAAATTGTTGACATCTACTACACTAAGAACGCAACTCCAGCACCTGAATCACACGAAAATGGTGAAGGTGCAGGTCAAGGTCAAGGCGCAGGACAAGGACAAGGTCAAGGCCAAGCTACTGAAGGCAAGGCAACAAACAAGGTTAACGGCTCAGCCCAAACCACAACTCGGACTCAATCAACTCAGAAGACTCTTCCACAAACTGGTCGAGCAGATTCATCAGAAGCACAAGCAGCCGGCTTGCTTCTCGTTGGATTATCACTTCTTGGTTTGAAGATGAAGAAGCGTGACGAGGACTAATCCTTAATCGGGAAAAGGACTTCATTTGAAAAAATGGAGCCCTTTTTCTTTTTGAATAAAAAATTCAAATTTTGTAAAATCACTTGCGAAACAGTTCATTTTTCGGCCAATAAAGAGTATTATTCAATTTGTTAGTAATGGCTTTGGACTGCGCAAAAAGCCAAAATTTGATAAAATAATATTCATTAGCTAATGAAGGAGAATGTTCCGTTGAAAGTCTTTGATCGAATGAGAGCTGCAGTTAGTTCTCGTCGTAGTAATAAAAGTCGAAATGCACAATCAATCATTCCGTTTCGCTTAAACTTCTTGTTGTGGGTTGTCGGCATCCTGCTGCTGATCTTAGCGGCACGTTTGTTCTACCTACAAGTCTTGAATGGGACATCATTTAAGGCCGAAGTTAAGCGGTCAGATACCACTATTCAGACCAACAATGTCCAGCGGGGGATGATTTACGATTCCCAAGGCAAGGTCCTGGTTGGTAACCAATCACACCAAGCAATCACGTATACCAAGGGCTCTAACGTCTCATCACAAGACCTCTACAAGATTGCAAACCGCTTGGGACGCTATCTGAAGGTTTCAAACAAGGACTCCCGTTTGACGGACCGGAATGAGGAGGATTACTACCTCGCTGATTCTGGCCGTCTCAAGAGCGTCTTGAAGCACGTTAAGACTTCAGATACTGACTCCGAAGATACCAAGTATGATAAGGCCTTAGATTACCTTTCTAAGCACCCATCAGCATGGGAATTAACGAGTCAACAAAAAAACAACGCCCGGATTTACGCTGCCATGAGCGGTGCCTACGCGTTGTCAACAACATATATTAAAGAAAAGAACGTCAGCGCTAAGGAATTAGCCGAAGTCGGTGAACACCTGAGCCAAATGCCGGGTGTTAAGATTGGTACTTCCTGGACGCGGAATTACCCAGAAGGTAGCGAAATCCAAGCCCTGACCGGTACAGTTTCCACGACTGGGTTGCCTAGTGATTCGATCAATTCGCTCTTATCAGAAGGGTATTCACGTAACGATAGCGTCGGTCAATCCTACCTGGAAAAGGGATTCCAAGCTACTATGGCCGGTTCTAAGTCACAGACAGAGGTTACTACCAATGGTAACAATGTGACAAAGGAAACCGTTAAGTACGCAGGTGAAAAGGGTAGTAACCTGGTTCTGACCGTTAATTCGAAGTTCCAAAAGCAGGTCCAAGAAATCCTGGAAAAGAACTATTCAGCAGCAGGTACGAGCTACTCATCTGGTGTTTATGCGGTAGTTATGAATCCAAATACTGGTGCGATCTACGCAATGGCGGGGATTAGCCGTAACACCAAGACTGGTAAGGAGACCACCAATCCACTTGGTGTGATCAACCAACCAATCACAATGGGGTCTGTTGTTAAGCCTGCGATGGTGATGGGTGCCTTGATGTCCAAGGTGATTACACCGGAAAACAACACCCTGACTGATAAGCCAATCAAGGTTGAAGGAATTTCGCAAAAGAGTTCCTGGTTCAACTCTACTGGTAGTGCTGATATGGCGGTTGATGCTGCGACTGCCCTGGAAGTTTCATCCAACTCCTACATGATGCAATTAATCATGAAGATGGGTGGTATGAACTACACGGCCAACGGTAAGCTGACCTTGAAGCCATCAATTTTCCAAAAGGCTCGTTACTACTTCAATATGTTTGGTCTCGGACAAAAGACGGGGATTGATATTCCTGGTGAAACCACTGGGTACAAGGGTGCTTCAGATAAGAAACACGTCGGATCTGCACTGGATTTGTCCTATGGTAACTACGACGGATACACCACGATCCAGTTGGCACAATACATGTCAACAATCGCAAATGGTGGTAACCGGATGCGCCCATATATTGTTTCACAAATCCGCGGTACCAAGAGCAACGGTAAGCTCGGTGCTGTAGAATACACGACCCAACCACAAGTACAACAAGTCATTCCAGCACCAAAGTCATACTTCGAATTGGTCTGGAAGGGTCTTTACCAAGTTACTCACGGTACTAACCGTTACGTTACTGGTTCATCACTTAAGTCTGAAAAACCATCAATTTCAGGTAAGACTGGTACTGCCCAAACTGTCTCAGAAGGTCACGAAACCACGACATTGAGTTTCGCAGGTTTCTCACCATCTAAGAACCCACAAGTAGTTGTTGCATTAGCTATTCCTGGTTCAACAAACGATAAGAGTGGGGCCAACATAACCATGGCTAAGCAAATTTTCCAAGCGTACTGGAAGACCGTGAAAAGCTCTAAGTCAGTCAGTGACAGCGATAATTAATCATTCTGTCAAGGAAATTTCCTTAACAATCTTGGGCAAACCACTAGCCAAAACGAGTAATTAATGATATAGTTGTACGAGTTAGGGTTACGTTATATAACCAAGTTAAAGATTAAAATAATGTTTGGAGGTTTTGACTCATGCGTGTCAACATTACACTTGAATGTACTAATTGCCACGAACGGACTTACTTGACTAGTAAGAACCGTCGTCACAATCCCGACCGTCTTGAATTAAACAAGTACTGCCCACGGGAACAAAAGGTGACTTTACACCGCGAAACTAAGTAATTTAGTTTCATCGATCCTGTCATAGCATTAAGCTGTGGCAGGATCTTTTTGTTTCTAGATTTCCTTTACAACGTTTAAATTACTGATATTCCGCTAACGACGGGCGATTGTTTGGCCTGCCGAATTTAAAAAAACGCTTGCAAAAAGTGTGAGAAGCGGTGATAATATTTACATGAAACCGTTTGTATTAAAGAGCAAAAGGGGAGATTGTAGAAGATGACGTATTCAAAATCAGAACTGCGTCAAGCCTATATTGCCCGGCTTCAGCAATTGGATGTTAATACCCGCCTGAAAGAACAGAAGACCTTAGCATCCAGATTATTCAATCAACCAGAGTGGCTACGCTCCAAGGTGATTGCCTTGACTATGAGCCAGTCATTCGAGATTGATACGGCGCCACTAATTCTTCATGCACGTCATGAAGGTCGGACAGTAGTGGTTCCACGGACCTTACCTCACCGGCAGATGGAGTTCGTTGAGTTAAGGGAAGACACAGCTTTCGTTGAGACAGCTTTTGGCGTTCTTGAGCCTCAGGATGGACGGGTGTTTAGCCCTGACGAGATTGACTTAATGGTCGTCCCAGGAGTTGCCTTTACGCCGGATGGCAGGCGCCTGGGATTCGGCGGTGGCTATTATGATCGTTACCTAGAGAAGTACTCTGGTAAGACGATCTCCATGGCCCTGACTACCCAGCTGGCATCCGCCGACGAATGGCTACACGAAGAGCATGATCAAATGGTTGATCGCGTGATAATGCTAGAGGAGGATTAGCCTATGAGAGCTAATTCTTGGAAGAACAATCCGGTGACGACTGTCCTGGTCACCATCCAAGTGATTGTCTTCATCTTGATGACCTTGGCGGGCGGTTCCACCAACAACTTAGTACTACTCAAGTTTGGAGCTTTATCCACACAGCTAGTACAGGCGGGTGAGTGGTGGAGACTGCTGACACCGGTCTTTGTCCACATTGGGTTTGCCCATATCCTGATCAATAGCATCACGCTGTATTTTATTGGGATTTACATTGAGCAGCTCTTTGGACACTGGCGGATGCTTGTGATTTACCTTGCTAGTGCGCTTGCGGGTAACTTGCTGAGTGCATACCTGCTGCCGATGAGCTTGTCAGCAGGAGCCAGCACAGCGATATTCGGTATGTTTGGTGCATTTATTATGCTGGGATTGACATTCCGTGAATACCCGGCGATCCGCTACCTCAGTCGCCAGTTTCTTGTACTGGTCGTTCTGAATATCGTGACCGACTTAATGGTGCCTGGTATTGACTTAGCCGGCCATCTCGGTGGGCTTGTCGGTGGGTTCTTAGTAGCCTACACAGTCGGTGCACCGAAGATTGGTCAGGTCAATCGTGTGGAGCGTCTCATCGCCACCATCGTCTTACTGTTAGGCCTGGTAGTTTTATTCTTAAAAGTGAGCTGATGACATGGCACTACCACGTGAATACCGGACGTTATATGACGTCCAACAATTACTGAAACAATTTAATGTCTATGTATATGTGGGAAAACGGTTATACGACATTGAACTTATGGCAATCGAGCTTGATAACCTTTACCGAGCCGGTGTTGTCGACCGTGATACCTACATGAAGGCAAAAATTGTATTGCGCAAAGAACATCGTGAAGAAGAACGGCGAACCAAGTAACCGTCTTTGAAAAAATATTTTTTAGGAGTGAATATGATAATGGCAAAGAAATTATTTGGTGTGGACCTCGGTGGTACTACAATCAAGTTTGCAATTCTTACTGAAAATGGTGAAATTCAACAAAAGTGGTCAATCCGTACTAACATTTTAGATGAAGGTTCCCACATTGTTCCTGACATTATTGATTCAATCAACCACCATCTTGAACTTTACAAGATGACCCCAGATCAATTCGTTGGTATCGGTATGGGTACTCCAGGTACTATCAATCGAGACAAGGGTACTGTTGTTGGTGCTTACAACTTGAACTGGAAGACTACTCAAGAAGTTAAGTCACAAATCGAAAAGGGTACTGGTATGAAGTTTGCATTGGACAACGACGCAAACGTTGCTGGTCTCGGTGAACGCTGGAAGGGTGCAGGTAACGAAGGTGATGACGTTGCCTTCATCACCCTTGGTACTGGTGTCGGTGGGGGTATCATCTCCAACGGCCGCCTCGTACACGGTGTAGTTGGTGCCGGTGGTGAAGTTGGTCACATGATCGTTGAACCAGATGGCTACCTTTGTACTTGTGGTAACCACGGTTGTCTTGAACAATATGCTTCAGCTACCGGTGTTGTTCACCTCGCACAAGACTTGGCAGAAGAATACGAAGGCAACAGCAAGCTGAAGTCATTGATCGACAACGGTGACGAAATCACTTCAAAGATCGTCTTTGACCTCGCTAAGGAAAACGACTACCTTGCTAACAAGGTTGTTGACAAGATGGCCTTCTACCTTGGTTTGGCAAGTGCTAACCTTTCAAACGCCTTGAACCCAGAATACCTCGTTATCGGTGGTGGGGTTTCAGCAGCCGGTCAATTCCTGCTCAACCGCGTTCAAGAAAACTTTGAAAAGTTCGCCTTCCCAACAGTTCGTACTTCAACCAAGCTGAAGTTAGCTCAATTGGGTAATGATGCCGGTGTTATCGGTGCCGCTTCATTAGCTCGTCAATTCCAATAATATTGAAAGGGAGAACGCCCTATGGTACTTGGTGTTAGTAAAGGACTCTTAACACTCAACCTTGTTATTATTATCTTGATCTTGGCATGGCTGATTACCTGGGCTTTCAACAGTTGGCGTCGTAAGCACTACGCTACTGTTTTGAGCCAAGAAGACTTCCGTAATGGGATGCGCAAGGCTCAAGTAATCGACCTTCGTCAAGCAAATGACTTCAAGGCTGGTCATATCTTAGGTGCACGGAGCTTACCTTACGTTTACCTTCGCCAACAATTTGGTGAATTACGTCAGGACATGCCCGTTTACATGTACGATGAGACAATGACTTTGAGTACGCAAGCTGCAGCCTTTCTCGCAAAGAAGGGCTACAAGGACTTGTACATCTTAAAAAACGGTTACCGTGAATGGGATGGCAAGACCAAGAAAGCGAAATACTAATCAAAAAGACACAGCAACTGGATTTGTTGCTGTGCCTTTTTCGTTTATAATAAAGAGTGTTTAGAATTGGTGAGATGAACGATTCTTCCGGGTGGCAGCACGCCGGTTTTCATCAAACTTAATTTCTTCCTCTTCGACTGGTTTGACTACGGTTTTGTGGAAAGCAACTGCTCCGCTAACAAGGGCGGCTAAAGTAGATGCAGTTCCGATCAAGAAACCCTTAGTAGTTTGCTTCATTGGGTGTTCCTCCTTTTGTTGTTAGCATACTTCTATTATGATCGACTGAGCGGTATTTTACCAGTCATTTGAAAAAATTTGTCTTTAAGGATGTAAATAATGATCAAAGTAATTGCAATTGTGGGTCCCACGGCTGTCGGTAAAACGGCACTCTCAATTAAATTGGCCCAAGAAGAAAATGGAGAAGTGATCTCTGGTGATTCCATGCAGGTCTACCGCAAGCTCGACATTGGTACGGCAAAGGTGACACCAGATGAGATGGACGGGGTTCCACACCACCTGATTGACATTTGTGACTTGGGTGAACGCTATTCTGCTGCTCGCTTCAAGCAGGAAGCTACTCGCTGGATCGATGACATTTCCGGACGTGATAAGCTTCCGATCATTGCCGGCGGGACTGGATTTTATCTGCAAGCCATCACTGACAACTTGAGTCTGGGTAACGACCATTTCGATGAAGAGTCCGAGCAGATTCGTCAGCGCTGGAATGCCGTGGCAGAGGAGAAGGGCAACCAGTTCGTCTGGGACCACCTCCACGAGCTTGATCCTGTCGCATGTGAGAAGATCCCGGTCAATAACCGTCGCCGGATCATTCGAGCTTTGGAAGTAATTGAAAAGACCGGTCAGAAGTTCTCGGATCAGTCACAAGACGACACACAGATTGACTTCTTCTTGATCGGATTAAATACCGACCGGGCAGTCCTTTATGAACGAATCAACAAGCGTGTCGATATCATGATCGAACAGGGATTGGTCGACGAAGCTAGGTGGCTTTTTGACAACGGTGGCGAGGATTCACCAGCAGGGAAGGGAATCGGATACCACGAGCTCTTTGCATACTTCCGCGGCGAATGCAGCCTGGATGAAGCTATTGATAAGATCAAGCTCGATTCACGCCACTACGCCAAGCGTCAACTGACCTGGTTCCGCAATAAGATGGACGTTCACTGGTTTGATTTGGTTAGTGGACAGGACACAATACAGGATATTAAGTTAGCCGTGGATGATTGGTTAACAAAATAAAGTTTCCGAACGTATTTGATTATTATTATATGTAAGTTCATTAATTCGATTGACTATATATTGATTGGTTGTTATTCTAAAACTCGTATTAAGCAAGAAAAATAAACGGGTTTAGATAATTGTTCGGAAATTGGTCTAGTTACATCTGTAGAAAGCTTCTTGATCTTAATATTGTGAATTTGTAGCATATTCTAGATTGAAAGGGATTGTAATTCTATGGCAAAGCGTGAATTAACAAAAGATGAAGTACGTAAGTTAGTTAAGGACGAAAATATTCGTTTTATCCGTGTTATGTTTACTGACATGTTGGGTGTAACAAAGAGTGTTGACTTGCCAGTAAGCCAACTCGACAAGTTGATGGATAACGCCATTATGTTCGACGGTTCTTCTATTGACGGTTTCGTACGTATCGAAGAATCTGACATGTACCTCTACCCAGACATGTCCACTTGGTTGGTATTCCCATGGGGTGCAGAACACGGCAAGGTTGCTCGCGTTATCTGTAGTGTACACATGGTTGACGGTACTCCATTTGATGGTGACCCACGTAACAACCTTAAGCGTGTACTCAAGGACATGGAAGAAATGGGCTTCTCCTCATTCAACATCGGTCCTGAACCAGAATTCTTCCTCTTCAAGACTGATGAAGATGGCAAGCCAACTATGACTGTTAACGACCAAGAAAACTACTTCGATATGGAACCAGCTGACCTCGGTGAAGACTGCCGTCGTGAAATCGTCTTGGCCCTTGAAAAGATGGGCTTTGACGTTGAAGCTGCTCACCATGAAGTTGCTCCTGGCCAACACGAAGTCGACTTCAAGTACGCTGATGCCCTTGAAGCTGCCGACAACATCCAAACTTTCAAGTTCATTGTTAAGACAATCGCTAAGAAGTTTGGCCTTCACGCTACATTCATGCCAAAGCCATTGTCTGGTATTAACGGTTCTGGTATGCACCTTAACATGTCACTCTTCGACAAGGACGGCAACAACGCCTTCTACGACGAAAAGGACGACAAGAAGCTTTCTCCAGTTGCTTACCATTTCCTCGGTGGTATGATGAAGCACGCTCGTAACTTTACTGCGGTTACTAACCCAATCGTTAACTCATACAAGCGTCTCGTTCCCGGTTTCGAAGCTCCAGTATACGTTGCATGGTCAACTTCTAACCGTTCACCACTGATCCGGATCCCAAGTGACCGTGGTATGAGCACTCGTGTTGAATTGCGTGCCGCTGACCCATCCGCTAACCCATACTTGGCAATTGCTGCAGTATTGGAAGCAGGTCTTGATGGTTTACGCAACGAATTGCCACCACTGCACGAAGTTAACGAAAACATCTACAAGTGGTCCGACGAAGAATTCGTTGAAAAGGACATCCACTCACTTCCAGATACTCTTCACAACGCATTGAAGTACCTTGCTGAAGATGATGTTATCAAGGGTGCGCTTGGTGACCACATCTACCACAGCTTTATGGAAGCAAAGACTCGTGAATATGATTCCTACCGTCAACACGTTTCTGATTGGGAAACTAAGCGTTACATGGAAGAATACTAAGAGATTATTTCAAAAGGCCGGCGCGTGTCGGTCTTTTTTGATGGAAAATTTTATCGAGGTGCCACGAGCATTGACAAATTGCGACATTCCGATAAAATTGTATTTGTTGCACTAGCGGATTTTTCCGCTAACAAGTTACTAAAGGAGAATCGTAAAATGGATCAAAAGGTTCGAGTACGGTATGCACCAAGTCCAACTGGTTACTTGCATATTGGTAATGCTCAATCAGCACTGTTTAACTACTTATTCGCACGTCACTTCAATGGGACAATGGTATTGCGGATTGAAGATACTGACACCAAGCGTAATGTTAACGCCGGTGAAGAAAGTCAACGTGAAAACCTGCACTGGTTAGGGATTGACTGGGATGAAGGTCCTAACAAGCCAAATCCTAAGTATGCTCCATACCGCCAAAGTGAACGGAATGAACAGGGTATCTACCACAAGTACATCCAAGAATTGCTCGACAAGGGTTACGCATACAAGGATTACTCCACTCCAGAAGAATTGGAAGAAATGCGTGAACGTCAACGCGCAAACGGCGAAGCTCCTCACTACGATGGCCGTTGGTATGGTCGTAGCGAAGAAGATCAAAAGGCAGCGGAAGCTCAAGGTTTGAAGCCTACTATTCGTTTCCACTTCCCAGAAGATCACGAATACGAATGGGACGATATTGCTCGTGGCCACGTTTCCTTTAACTCAGACAACCTGGGTGGGGACTTCATCATTGAAAAGAGTGATGGAATGCCTACTTACAACTTTGCGGTTGTAGTTGATGACCACTCAATGGAAATCACCCACGTCCTTCGTGGTGCTGACCACATTTCAAACACGCCTAAGCAAATGGCAATTTACGAAGCACTTGGTTGGGATCACCCAACTTTCTGCCACATTCCATTGATCTTCAACCCTAAGACTCGTAAGAAGTTGAGTAAGCGTGACAAGGATACTCTTCAATTCATCAACGAATACAAGAAGCATGGTTACCTTCCAGAAGCCATCTTCAACTTCATCGCATTCTTAGGTTGGTCACCAGTTGGCGAACGTGAAATATACTCACCAGAAGAATTGATCAAGGTTTATGACCCAGACCGGATGTCAAAGGCCCCAGCTTACTTCGATCAAAAGAAGATGGACTGGATGAACGCTCAATACATCAAGGACATGGACGTTGAAGAATTAACTAAGCGTACTATGGACTGGGTAAATGATGGTGAAATTGATGAAGCTAAGAACCTTCAAAGCGTCCCAGCTGACGAATTAAAGGTACTCTTAGCCAAGACCATCCATGTTCACCAACGCGACGTGAACACTTTGATGGACATCGCAAAACACGCCTGGGATTACTACACTGTCTTAGACCAACAATTCGACTACTCACAACTCGTTGACGACGACAAGTTCGACAACGCAGAAGTGGTAGCTGTTTTGAATGGCTTGAAGGACAAGATCGCTAATGGCGGGGATGACGAAGACTTCTACAGTCAAGCCATCAAGGAAGTAGGTAAGGACACTGGTATCAAGGGTCGCAACCTGTACTTCCCACTGAACCTGGCATTTACTGGTTCAACTTCTGCACCACAAATCTACGAAATCATGGCAATCTACTCCAAGGACACGGATATCGAATTGCTTGACCGTATGATCGCAGCATTTTAATTAACGAAAAAGAGGCTAGCGCATAATCTGCGTTAGCCTCTTTTGATTAGTTTAGAAAATAATGGGAATGTGAAAAGCTTAGTCGCTCAGTTTCTTGGCTTCTGAGTCAAGTTTGGCAAATCCTGAACCATTAGGCTTCTTGTTTCCACGCTTTTCCATAGCCTTACGAGCCATTTCCTTGCGTTCTTGTTTGCTAAGTGCCATAGTACTTCGCCTCTTTTCACTTCCGGCAGGTGAAACACCTGTCGATTTATATTATAGATCGTTTATTTATAAAATCAAATTGCCGTAATTGGCCAAAAAAATCAGGAAATCTAGTTCAATAAGTCTTATAATTGATCTATGTAGTAATTGTAAAGTTTTTGAAAAAATCAACGGGAGATCATCCGTTCTAACTCAATTTCGGCTACAATTAAATTAGTATGTAGACAAGGAGTTTGTTTTTATGGCGAATGTAGAACACGCACAACAAGCTGTTGACATGAGTAGTCTCATTCAACGGCAAGTGTCAACCAAAATTAAATACCTGCAAGAATTGAACCAAGCAGTTGAGAGTCACCATGACCGAAAGATTTACCAACTCTTGGACAATCGTCGTTATGCTGCTGAAATCGAACACCGTGAACAACAACCTAACGACCAAGGGGTAATGAGTCTCGTTGACGACATGGCTGACCACTTGAGCAACTACTTGAGTGAAAATTTGATTAAGTACCTCGGTCAAACCTACCCATTTTTCTACTATGAAGAATACCAAATGGGTCACTACCGGATCTACTTCGGTAACTGGTGGGATCGTCGTGTCTTCGGTGAATTGGATGTTTTGAACGTCCGCTTCGCATTCAACCAAGAAGAATACGCAAAGCTCAGCAAGTCCTTTGAATTAGCACGCCAAAACAAGCGCTACAACAGTGATCGGATTGAACAAGTTTCTAACCAAAACGACCACTTGCAAGAGTTGATCGATACCCAAGACCAACGTGATCGCAAGCGCAGACAACTCGAAGACCAACTCGAGGAAAGCAACAGCCGGACTGGTATTTTCGAATCAAACCGTAATAAGGAAACCCGCCAAGAATTGCTTGATCAAATTCAAAAGCTGGAAGACCAAGATCATGAAGCTCGGTCTGCAAACAAGACGATCAAGGAAAACGAACAAGTTCTGTTGGCTCTTTCTAAGGAAAACACCATTTTGAGTTACGAACAAAAGAGTATTATCGATGCGTTCGGTAGCTTTGAAGACTTCGAATTAGCAAACCGTAACTTATACGCTAACTACTTGGCAATGCTCGAAGAAGCCGATAAGGAAGAAAAGCAGGTGACCGATGATGAACAATAACAACATGATCGGCACACCTAGCCAACGTTTGATGACACTTTCCGATTCATTCAAGGAAGTTCTTCACACAGGTCAAACCTACGTTGATTTACTCGACCAACTCGCACAAGCAGAAGACGCACAACATATGCTTTCTGCGACTGAAGAATTAGTTAAGCTTGACCTGCAAAATGCCTTTATCAACTTTCCAAATCATTACAAGGCAGCAGATTACTTCCTGATTTTTATGGGACGAATCTTAGAAAAGTGCGGTGTCACATCATTCCAAATTAGTGAAACTGCCAGCCATGAATTCATCGCACGGATTGATCCAATCACTGCTGAAAACAGCTTCAAGTTCGTTGTAAAGAAAAATGAAGTTGCCTTTATCGAACAAGAAGGGAAGGAACCACTCTTCTACCTTGATTTGAAAAACCGCTTCCTTCAGTTCAACAACCAAGCATTCATCAACTATTTCATCGTTCGTGCCCTCAAGAAGCACACCGACCTTGAATTACGAGATGTTGTGAAGACACTCCTTGCGTTTGCGGATTCATTGCAAACCGACCTTGGATTCTTAGTTAACCTCGGAATTCTCAACACCGACAGTAACGAAGAATTCTACCTGGATAATTCATCACTCGACACCAGCGTTATCGACCGTCTCTTCATTGCGACTGCCGAAACTGATTACATGTTGATGAGCTTACCACAAAACAACGGTGCCGAATTGGTGTTGGATAATGATATCAATTTGGACCTGCTCTATGATCCTAGCGATTACACCACACGCTGGTTCTTCCAAGTTCAAGATCCCGGTGATCGTGTTTCCTTCTTTGACCTGCTCTTGCACTACCACTTGATTAGTCAGTGGTACCTAGACAACCGCGAAAGTCTCGAAGTTCAATCCCGCCTGATGGTTATGGGTGACGACCAAGATGACGAAGAAGATGCACCACAAGAATATGAACAACCAACCGAGGTCTTCATGCCTCACCAAGAAGAGGATGCTCATGAATAAAATTGATGTTACTAAGTTATTGCACTCTGTGATCGACCTGGAATTATCAATTGATGACGCACAGGAATTGATGATTGGACCCGATGCACGTCGGCAAGGGATCTTTGCACGCCTGGACGTAGAATTAGCAGAATTTGCTAAGACTGCCGGCTGGATGGACGTGTTGCATCACAACCGCGAATTGGATAAAGAACAACTGCTGAAGGTATATGTTCGTGTCCTGTCACTATTCTTGCTGTTCAGCGCAAAGAAACAGTGGACGCACCTGGTTGTCTTATCTGATGAACAATGGGAGCGAATCACTGGCTCCGAGAAGAAGGGTCAATTAGCTGACCTCAACAGGGAATACTTGGCAATCAAGAATTTCTTGAATACAGCTTATACCAATCGGCTGCAAGCTAATTTCAGTCACGCTTGGCACATGATCTTGAAGATGGGCTTGATCGACTTTGGGTTTGACACTCAATCCATAGAAGAAGCATACATAGAAATGATCGACCAAGCTAACGACCAATACGCAAACTAAAAAGAGACGAGCATGAAATTTCATGCTCGTCTCTTTGGCTTAAAAAGTAGTACTTAATTCTTATGCTTTTCTTTCTGCGCTGTGTTTACCAACAGCCTCTTCTGACTGGTTACCGAAAAAGTACTGACCAGCAAATGCACCAGAGAGAATCACAACAATAATAGTTAATGGTAACATGATAAATCACCTCACATATTTAATCTGTGATTAGTGTAATATACTATTGCTCGAAAAGCATTCACAAAGGGCCTTGAAACAACATTCTTAACTCTTTGTTAAACATATTTATCATTTGTTAATTAAGAATAATTACAAATAAAATTGAAGAAATAATAAAATAAAAGTCCAGACTATTTACTTTCCTGGCCAAATCGTTTATTATCTATGAAGCGAGAGGGACTTGAACCCTCAACCCTCGGTTTAGAAGACCGATGCTCTATCCAGTTGAGCTACCGCTTCAGCACAGATTCTAGTATATAATTTAGCGAAATTATAGTCAACATAATGTTTCAATTGTGACAAGATTAATAAATTTCAAGCTATATCTTTGACATTGTTTATTAACTCAATTTATACTGAATGCAGAAGTTGGGGATTGGTGAGGACTTAGGTTAAAAAGTCAGTAAATGGGAAAGGATGATGAAAATGCCAATGAATATAAACGATCCACGTGTCGTCAGAACAAAGACCAATCTTCGGAGAGCGCTCGTTGATTTAATGAAGCACGAAGATCTTAGTTCAATCAGTGTTCAAAAAATTACAGATATCGCAGGAATCACTCGGGGAACTTTCTACCTCCACTTTAAGGATAAAGCGGACTTTATGGAGAAGACTACTCAATCAATCCTTGATGAATTCTTCGATGACACCATTTACAAAACCGTTGTAGATGGACAACAATGCGAAGTACTTAACCTTGAGCGGGCATTCCGCTACATTGAAAGTGATGCTGAAGTATGGGAAGTATTCTTAGACAGCGAAAAGCACGTAACATTCTACGATGAATTTTACGGTCGCGTTGCTGAATACCTTACTAACTACTTTAACGCAGTCAACATTGACCATCGGAAGCCAAAAGTACCGCTTCCATTGCAAATTTCTTTTAATGCATCTGCCTTCTTAGGAGTAATCCAACGCTGGTTAGATGATGACATGATTTATACTTCTCGTTACATGAACAAGAGTGTTGAACAACTCTTCGGTAACCTGAATGTAAATGATATTTCAGTATCAAACTTCTTCTTACCACACGAACCAATTGCTGATGATGGGGTAGGAGAAGAATAAGAATTCTGATCTTAAAATCCGCGTGATGGCAATCTACCACCACGCCTTTTTTATTGTTGACGGATCGAAAAAAATCTGATATTATACTAACGTTGTATTTGTGAACCAACAACTACAACCGCACGCTATCAAGTTCAAAGCACTGCTGCTTGATTCGGCGAGTCTTAGATATTAAGGAGGTGCACAATATGTACGCAATTATCATTACTGGCGGTAAGCAATACAAGGTAGAAGAAGGCAAGTCCATCTTCGTTGAAAAGCTTGACGCTGCACAAGGTGACAAGGTAACTTTTGACAAGGTTGTCTTCGTAGGTGGCGACGATACCAAGATCGGTACTCCATTTGTTGATGGTGCTGCTGTTGAAGGTACTGTTGAAAAGCAAGGTAAGGAAAAGAAGGTTGTTACTTTCAAGTACAAGCCTAAGAAGCACACCCACACTAAGCAAGGTCACCGTCAACCATACACTAAGGTTACGATCGACAAGATCAACGCTTAATGCGGAGGTGAGACAATGATTCGGGCACATTTTATGTTAGATTCGAATCAGCGAATCACCACATTCGAGATTACCGGTCATGCTGATGCGGGGCCATACGGACAAGATATTGTTTGTTCGGCTGTCTCAGCACTCTCAATATCCACTATTAATGCTCTTGAACACCTTGTTCATGTTAAGCCTCAGGTGGAAGCCGATAATCAAAACGGTGGCCTGCTAAAGGTTACCGCACTCGGAGTTGACCATGATAGTCAGCTCCTCCTGAATGCTCTCGTGAATGGACTAATCGACATCCAAGAGAGTTATCCAGATAACATTGAAGTTAAAATGTTAAATTAAAGTTCTCTGCTGGAGGTGAACAACTATGATTATGGATTTACAATTCTTCTCCCACCACAAGGGGGGTGGTTCCACTGCTAACGGTCGGAACTCAGCTGGTCGTCGTCTTGGTACTAAGGCTGCTGATGGTTCAATCGTTACTGCTGGTTCAATCATCTACCGTCAACGTGGTACTCACATCAACCCAGGTGAAAACGTGGGTCGCGGTGGTGATGACACCTTGTACGCTAAGGTAGCCGGTGTTGTTAAGTTTGAACGCATGGGCCGCAGCAAGCGTAAGGTATCTGTTTACCCAGTTGCTGAATAAAGCATGAGAAGGGTCGTGAGAAACACTGTTTTCTCCGGCCTTTTTTATTTTCTCTTCGAAAGGATGGTTTAGATGGCAAGTCGTATTTCGCGCTTACAAAAACAATTCGATAAGTTGGCAATTGATGCTTTTTTGGTCACCAATCAAAAGAACATCTTCTACCTCACCGGGTTTGACCTGATGGAAGGTGATGGATGCCTGCTTGTGACTAAGGATCGGGCAATTATCATCACTGACGCACGCTACCAATTAGCTCTGGAAGAATTCGACAGTGATGAAGTCGTTGCGACTATCAGTCAAGACTACTACGGCGACCTTAACAAGATCTGCCTGGTTTCAAAAATCACGGTTTTAGGTTATGAAGACACAATTTCATACCGCCTGTTCGATCTTCTCGACGAATTGATGGAAGCTGCGATTGTGCCATTTACTAACCTGATCGAAAAGATGCGCATGATCAAGGATAGCACCGAAATCGCCAAACTCGAGCGGGCTGCCAAGCTCCATGACGAGGGCTACCAATTTGCTTTCAACGAGGTCCACGCCGGGATGACGGAGCGTGAATTGGCTAACCGCCTCGACTTCTGGATGAAGCAACACGGTGCGTCAGGTGAGTCTTTCCCAACCATCGTCGCAAGTGGAGAGAATTCCGCTAAGCCACACGCTACGGCCAGTGACAAGGTGATTGAGGACGGCGATATCGTTACTCTCGACTTCGGTTACTACGTTGATGGCTACACTGCTGATATGACGCGGACGTTTGCGGTCGGTGAAGTCGATGATCGTTTGAAGGAAATATACGAGATCGTCGAGACTGCCATGAACCGTGTGATTGACAAAATCAAGGTCGGACAAACCGGCGACGTGATGGATCACGCTGGACGTGACTACATCGCTGAACGCGGGTATGGTGAGAACTTCAACCACGGTATGGGTCACGGGATCGGTTTGGATGTCCACGAATTGCCAGCTCGCTATGGCTCAGATTCTGCTGATTTGAAATTCGTTAATAATGAAGTAATTACTGTCGAACCAGGAATTTACATCGAAGGACTCGGTGGTGTACGGATCGAACAAGATGTAATTGTTACACACAACGGGCCACGCGTACTGACGGGAAAACCGAGCCAATCGCTTCCCGTCACCCGTTGATTTTTGTCTCCAGATAGTGCAAAATAGATAGAGTATACTAGGTGGCAGATGTCATCACGGAGAAATTATTAACCTGGTAATAGCTGATGGAGGGTTACAAATGGCTGAAGACTCAAAGATTATTTTAGATAATGATCAAACCCAAGGCACGATTCAAATTTCACCTCGGGTATTAGAAATTATTGCTGGTTACGCTGCGAGCGAAGTTGATGGCGTATCCAAGATGTACGGCTCATTCGCCAACAGTGTGAGTGAATTATTAGGCCGTTCCGATCACCGTCGCGGGGTTAAGTTGGTTAACGCTGACAACGACCTGGTTATTGACGTTGATGTTTACGTAGAATACGGTGTCTCTGTGCCTAAGGTGGCCGCAAAGATCCAAAAGCGCATCAAGCAACAAGTAACATTGATGACTAACTTAGAAGTCGCTGAAGTCAATGTTCACGTGAAGGGTGTTGTTGCCTTACCAGAAGAACAACAATTTGACCCCGACAATTTATTCGGCGACGATACACAAAATGATGGAGGTAAAGATTAAGCATGAGTTCTACTCGTCACGCCATTCGTGAAGAGGCCTTCCAAGTTCTCTTTGCCTTACAAAACAACACTGAAGCTGATCTTTTAGAAATTTACCAATCAATTCCCGGACACGATGACGCTGACATGCCTGCATATGTCAAGCAAGTCGTTAATGGCGTGGTGGAGCACCAAGATGAATTGGATGCACAGATCACTTCACTTTTGGCTTCTGGCTGGACCATCAACCGTCTCGCTAAGGCTGACTTGACGATTTTGCGTTTGGCATTATACGAAATGCAATACGTTGATGAAGTACCAGCAGTAGTCGCAATCAACGAAGCACTCGAATTGACCAAGACATTCAGTAATGACCAATCCCGTAAGTTTATCAACGGTGCACTTGGTAAGTTCGAACAAGAAAATAATCTGTAATCGGCGGGCACACGGCTACATTTCGTGTCTGCCACTGATAGGGTTCATAGAGCGGGAGTCCGTTCTTTGAGCCCTTTTATGGCAAATAATGGGGCGCAATCTGAGGAGGAAACGTAATGGCAATTTTAATCGATGGTAAAAAGTTACGCAATAAGGTCAATGAGCAAACCAAGCTCAGAGTCGACAAGCTGATCGCCAAGGGTATCAAGCCCGGTATCGCGTTAATCTTAGTCGGCGATGACCCTGCAAGTCAGATTTACACCCGCAATAAGCACAAGCTCGCGGAAAAGATTGGGCTGAAGTCTGACCTTTACCGCTTCCCAAGCGACGTGAATCAGGAGACGGTGCTAGACACAATCAAGAATTTGAACGAAGACGACGAAATCGACGCGATCATTGTCCAAGAACCGCTGCCTGATCACCTGGATGGCATCGCAATCACCAACGCCATCCGCCCAGACAAAGACGTGGACGGACTCCACCCAACCAACCTTGGTAAGCTCTACGCCAACCAACCATCACACTACCCAGTTGCCTGCACACCACGGGGAATCATGCGGATGTTTGATGAATACGACGTCGAATTAGAAGGGGCTAACGTGGTCGTTATCGGCCGCAGTATCCTGGTCGGCCGTCCAATGCTGGCACTTTTGAATAATGCCAATGCAACGGTGACACTGGCAGGGAGTCGTACCAAGAACCTAAGTGAATTGACCAAGAAGGCCGATATTTTGATCGTCGCAACCGGTAAGGCCAAGATGATCGGTGCCGATGACGTCAAGAAGGGCGCTGTCGTGATCGATGTTGGTATCAACCGGATGGAAAACGGCAAGCTGACCGGTGACGTTGACTTTGATGCTGTTGAACCGATTGCGGGGATGATCACGCCCGTTCCTGGTGGTGTGGGCCCAATGACAATTGCCAGCCTGATCGCACAAACTGTCGACCTGGCAGAATGGAGACGCAATGGATAAGAAGTATTTATCTGTATCGCAATTAACCAATTACGTTAACCGTAAATTCAATGTCGATCCATATATGCAGACGGTGTTCGTGACTGGTGAAATCACCGGTTACAACAAGCGTTCCACGCACAAGTACTTCGGCATTAAGGACGACGATTCGACTTTTCCATGTGTCCTGTTTGCTGGAAAGGTCAAGCAGCTTAATTTTGAACCAGAAGACGGTAACAAGGTGCTGATCAAGGGTCGTGTGCAAGTATACAAACCTACTGCTCGCGTTCAACTGATGGTCGACACAATGGAACCAGATGGATACGGTGCACGTTTGTTGGCCTTGCAACAACTCAAGAAGAAGCTCCAAGAAGAGGGGATTTTTGACTTTGAAAAGAAAAAGATCCCCGAATACCCCAAGCGAATTGGTGTCGTAACCAGTAAGAGTGGTGCGGTTATCCGGGATATCTTAAAGGGGATTCACCAACGTAACCCAATTGCACAGGTCGTTTTGTTCCCGGCAACAGTTCAAGGTGAAAACGGTCCAGCAGACATTGCACGGCAAATCAAGCGGGCGGAAGAAATTGGTAATCTTGACGTCCTGATCGTTGCCCGTGGTGGTGGTTCAATTGACGACCTCTGGACATGGAACGACGAAAAGGTTATCCGGGCGGTTTCCGAATGTAACTTGCCGGTGATTACGGCAATTGGTCACCAGGTCGATATGTCGCTGACCGATTATGTAGCCGACCTCTCTGAAGGGACACCATCATATGCGGCTGCGGCTGTTACACCGCGGACTTACGATGATACGCTTTTGTTGATTCGTGAACTCGGCAACCGAATTTACATCAACACCCGCAATTTGATCCAATTGCAAAAAAAGCAACTGGATCGGTGCCTGGACAGTTACATTTTCCAGCAACCACAGCGACTGTATGAAACGCAGACCCAGCACGTCAGTCAGTTATTCGACCGCCTGAAGCAAGTGGAACAAAACCGCTTCGTACAGGCCCAAAACCAACTGACGCAACTAAATAACAAGCTGCTCGCCTACACGCCACAACGGCAGATCGAACAGGGGCGGGAGGCAGTCAACCAACTCGACCTTCGACTCAAGCGGATCGCTTCTACCAGTTCTGATAAGCGTAAGCAAGAAGTTGAGGCGTTGGTCAAACAGCTGAATTCACTCGATCCACTCAAGATCATGGACCGCGGATACACATACGTAACCAAAGACGGTAAGGTTGTAAACAAGGCAGCCCAACTTGCTAAAGACGAAGAAATGATCCTGCACTTCGCTGACGGTGACGTGACAGTTAAGATTACAGATATTAAGGAGAAATAAATTATGGCAACTAACGAACCTACTTTTGAAGAACAATTAGCTAAGCTCCAAACGATTGTTGACCACCTCGAACAAGGTAACGTGCCTTTAGAAGAAGCCATTTCACAATTCAAGGAAGGTACCAACCTCGCCAAGGAATTGCAAAAGAAACTGACCACTGCGGAAAAGACGCTCGGCCACATCATTGACGAAAATGGTGAAGAAAAGGTCTACGAAGTTAAGGACCGCGAAATTTAGGGGTTACGTGATGACAGATTCCCTGGAAAAATTAAAGTCGGTTGTTGAATCCTACCTGGCTACTCACTTAGGTAAAGACGTGGATCAGGAGACATTGGCGCAATCGATGGAATATTCTACTCTGGCGGGAGGTAAGCGTCTGCGACCAACACTGACACTGGCGACGGTGGAACTGCTCGGCGGTGAGCTTAGTGATGACGTCATTCGGGCCTCCTGTGCGCTGGAATTGCTCCACACGTACTCGCTGATCCATGATGATCTGCCTGCGATGGACAATGACGATCTGCGTCGTGGTGAGCCAACCAACCACCGAAAGTTCGGTGCGGGGATGGCGACCTTGGCCGGGGATGGCCTGTTGACCTTGGCCTTTCAGTGGGTGACGGGTAATGGGCTGCCTGCTGACGTGAAGGCCGACTTGGCACTGGAACTCGCTAAGGCTGCTGGTCCGGCGGGGATGGTGGCAGGCCAAGCGCGAGATATCGAGGGTGAGGGCCAAAAGCTCAGCCTGGACGCACTCCGCTACCTCCACCGCCAAAAGACCGGTGCACTTCTCCACTATGCATTGCTGGCCGGTGGTATCATTACCAAGCAACCGGCAGAGGTGAAGGACCTGCTGACCCAATTCGGTGACGCATATGGTCTGGCCTTCCAGATCTATGATGATTTGATGGACGTCCTCTCGACTGCCGAGGAGATGGGGAAGAAGGTCGGCAAGGATGCTGGCGAAGAAAAGAATACTTACCCTGGATTACTCGGTGTTGAAGGTGCCAAGGCAGAATTGCATCAGGCGCTGGATGCTGCCAAGACGTCACAAAGCCAATTGGCAGAAATTACTGGACAATCATTTGATGCATTCGATGACTTTTTAGCGTATTTTAAATTATAAGGAACAATTTTATGGAAAAAGAACGTGTTGATATTTTACTAGTCAAGCAAGGGCTCTTTGACTCGCGTGAACAAGCCAAGCGGTCCGTTATGGCTGGTGAAATTCTTGGTAAAAATAATGAACGCCTCGATAAGCCGGGCCAAAAGATTCCGGTTACAACGACGCTCCATATGAAGGGCCACAAGATGCCATACGTGAGCCGTGGTGGGTTGAAGCTGGCCAAGGCGCTGAAGGTATTCAATATCAGCGTCAAGGACAAGACCGTACTCGATATTGGCTCATCAACTGGTGGCTTTACTGATGTGATGTTGCAAAATGGGGCCAAGCTCTCCTACGCACTCGATGTCGGTACCAACCAACTCGTTTGGCAATTACGTGAAGATCCTCGGGTGGTTGTGATGGAACAAACCAACTTCCGTTACAGTAAGCTGGAAGACTTCACCTCTGGCCAACCAGAATTTGCCTCCATTGACGTGTCTTTCATCTCACTGCGCTTGATCTTGCCGCCACTGGCAGGAATCTTGAAGGCAGGCGGGGATGTCGTTGCCCTGATCAAGCCACAATTTGAAGCGGGCAAGGAACACGTCGGCAAGAACGGGATCATTAAGGATCATAAGGTTCACAAGCAAGTCTTGGAAGAAGTTCTCGAGTTTGCGCGTGAAGACCATTTTGATATTCTCGACCTCGATTTTTCACCAATCAAGGGTGGACAAGGAAACATGGAATTTCTCGTTCACCTGCGCTTGAGTGATAAGGAAGGAATAATGTCACCAGGCGTTGATATCGATCAAGTAATCGCCAACGCTGACCAAGAATTAGATCGTTAGGGGGATTGTTTTATGAGAAAAGCAGATCGCCAAAGAAAAATTCACGAAATTATTACTACCTACAGCATTGACCGCCAAGAAGACTTGGTCGCAAAGCTCAATGAAGCAGGCCTGGCAGTTACGCAAGCCACTATCTCACGCGACATCAACGATATGCAGTTGATTAAGGTCCCTGATGACGAAGGTGGCTACCGTTATGCGATGCCAGCTAGCCGTGAAAAGAATCAAGCAGAAGAACTTGCGAAGGCACTCCATCACTGCCTCTTGGAATTGAAACTGTCTGACCGCTTTATTGCGATTGATGTTCGTCCCGGTAACGGCCCAGTGGTGGCTAACCTGTTGCGACAACTCGAAGATGAACGTATTTTCACAACAATCGGTGATGACAGCAACGTTTTAGTGGTTTGTGACTCTGCCAAAAGTGCTAAAGAGCTCGAACAGTACTTTAGTGAAATCGCTGAATAAAAGGGGTTTATGCCATGCTTTCTGAACTTACAATTGATAACTTGGCAATCATCAAGCACCTAAGCTTGGAATTTTCTGACCAGATGACTGTTCTGACTGGGGAAACCGGTGCAGGTAAGTCGATCATTATTGATGCGGTCGGCTTGCTCGCTGGTGGCCGTGGTTCACAAGAATTCATCCGTCGGGGAGAAGATAAGCTCTGCCTGCAAGGACAATTCGTCTTAAACGACAATCCAGAATTAGGCCAATTGTTGGACTCACTGGGAATCGAACATGATGACCATGACTTGATTATCAGCCGGGAAATTCACCGCAACGGCCGTAATACCATCCGTGTCAACGGAACATTGGTTAATGCGACCATGCTTCGCCAGATTGGTTCTTACCTCGTAGATATCCAAGGTCAAAATGAGCATCAACTCCTGATGCAACCAGAAAAGCACCTGGGAATGCTCGATCAGTATGCTTCTAAGGAAGTCGCACCGCTGATGGCTAAGTATTCTGAATTGTACCGTGACTACACTGAACTCAAGTCGGCTGTCACAAAGAAGCAGTCGAACGAACAACAGTGGGCGCAACGGCTTGATATGCTGCGCTACCAGGTCAATGAAATCGGTGAGGCACAATTAAAAGCCGACGAAGAAGACCAGCTGACGAGTGAACGCGATCGCCTGGAACACTTCCAACAGATTAGCAACGCTCTCCAACAAGCAGTCACGACTTTTAACGAGGGTGACGCTCCGGTATTGGATCAAATTGCTTCAGTCATGGAAGCTATCGACGGTATCGCAGAATTTGATGATGAGTATGACTCTCTCAGCAAGTCCTTGAATGATGCCTACTATGCTCTCCAGGACGTCGCTAATGAAGCTGGTACCCAACTGGACCTCCTGGAATTTGATGACGGACGTCTGGCACAAATCGACCAACGTCTGACGCTGATCGGTGACCTGGAACGGAAGTACGGTGACTCTGTGCCTGCAGTGCTCGCATACTACGACAAGATTAAGGCCGAACTGGATTCAATGGAAAAGGCAGCTGACTCAAGCTCGGACCTTGAAGAACGTCTGACGGCAGCGGAAGCACAACTTAAGTCAGTGGGTGAAGACCTCAGCGCCGCTCGGCAAAAGGCTGCCCGGCAACTGTCTAAGCTTGTCCACCAACAATTGGCTGAGCTTTACATGGACAAGGCAGAGTTTGAAGTACACTTTGCTAAGCAAGACTTCGCTGCTGCCGGTATCGACGATGTGGAATTCTACATTCGTACTAACCCGGGTGAAGCGATGGGACCACTGGCCAAGATTGCCTCTGGTGGGGAACTGTCTCGTGTCATGCTGGCATTGAAGACGATCTTTGCTGCGAACGAAGGTGTCACGAGTATTATCTTTGACGAAGTGGATACTGGGGTCAGCGGACGGGTCGCACAGGCGATTGCTGATAAGATCCGCCTGATTGCGGCACACTCACAAGTGATGTGCATTACCCACTTGCCACAAGTCGCTGCTGTTGCCCAACACCACTTCCTGATCAAGAAGAGTGTTCATGACGACCGGACAACAACGACCGTCACAACCCTGAGCGAAGAAGAACGGGTCAACGAACTTGCACGGATGCTGTCTGGTGAAAAGATCACCAAGCTGACAACCGAACATGCGCAAGAACTCCTGAAAATGGCCCACAACGAAGACTAAATTAAATAACGACCGATGATAATCATCGGTCGTTTTAATTTAGATGTGTGCAATGTAGCGAATCTGATTGTATCGGAAGATGTGACTGACGTTATTATTAGTCAGCTTGAAAATCTCGTCATTAATCTTGCGCAAGTATCCACTCACATTTTCAGCATATCCACTGCCATTGATAGGGGTAACTTGCATGGTCACCTTATATTGGTTAGCGATGGCCATTGCGATAAATAAATTGCGTTGCTCTACTGGCTGTGGGTTGAGCAGGTCAACGCGGGGATGATCTGGGCGAACGTCCTCTGTAAAGAGTTGGTCCATCATCTTATTGATAAACTTAGGTGTGGCCTTTAATAATGATTGTCCTCTTAATTCTTGCATTGTTTCGCCCTCCGAACATTTGTTTGTGTAATTAAGTATACGAACAAATGTTCTGAAAATCAAGTATAAATTTTTTGCCCGTTCGATTCTAATGAATAGTTGATTTTGTACCCAGATTGATGCATTATATTAATAATACGTTTTAAATTTTGATAGGAGTTTAATGATGGCAAATCGTGGAATGTTAATTGTTCTTTCAGGTCCCTCCGGTGTAGGTAAGGGTACAGTTCGTAAGGCCATTTTCGACCAAGATGGCAATGATTTTCAGTATTCAGTTTCAATGACCACTAGAAAGCCTCGACCAGGCGAAGTCAATGGGGTGGACTACTACTTTGTTTCTAAAGAAGAATTCGAACACCACATTCAAACTGGTGGAATGCTCGAATATGCAAAGTATGTTGACAACTATTACGGTACACCTTTAAAATATGTTAATGAGACATTAGATTCAGGGAAGGATGTCTTCCTGGAAATCGAAGTTAACGGTGCTATGCAAGTTCGCTCCAAGGTTCCTGATGGTGTCTTCATCTTCTTGACTCCACCTGACCTTGACGAATTAAAGCAACGGCTCATCACTCGTGGTACCGACAGTATGGAAGTTATCAACAAGCGGATTCACAAGGCATTCGGTGAAATCCAAATGATGCAAAACTACGATTACGCTGTTGTAAACGATGAAGTGCCACACGCGGTTGAAAAAATTAAGGATATTATCCGGACCGAACGTTTACGTGTCACTCGGGTAATGCCACGCTATCTTTCAATGTTAGGAGACGCAGAAAAATGATTCTTTATCCATCAGTTGACGAATTACTTAAGCGGATTGATTCCCGTTACTCACTCGTTATGTTAGCCAGCAAGCGCGCACACGAATTAGATAACGGCGCTCAACCACTGCTTGAAGATTACAAGTCCAGCAAGTCCGTTGGTAAGGCATTAGAAGAAATCTTGGCTGACAAGGTTACTATCGACCCTGACAACTACGACGAAGACTAATATTTGGCCATGCCAGATCACAAGGGAGACATTGCGTCGCCCTTTTTTGTTTGCGCAAAGTGATGATATAATTAACAGGTAAGATTTTCGAGATGACGGGGTGAAATAATGGCAAATGTAACTGTATATTTGACCGGCAGTGTGGCTGCTTACAAGGGCGTCGAAGTGGTCCGCGGTCTGCAGAAAAAGGGACACGATGTTCGAGTCGTGATGACCGAATCTGCGACGAAATTAGTGGGACCAACAACCTTAGCTGCACTCACCAAGCACCCGGTTTTGACTTCGCTGTGGGATGAAAAGGATCCGATTCCTCACATCGAGTTGGCGGATTGGACAGAATTAGCGGTGGTGGTGCCGGCAACTGCTAACATTATTGCGAAAATGGCCAATGGAATCGCAGACGATGCGGCCTCGACGACACTGCTAGCCACTGCTGCGAACAAGGTAGTCGTGCCCGCAATGAATAGTCACATGTGGGCTGCACCCGCCACCCAACGCAACCTTGCCACTCTCAAGTCCGATGGTGTCGTTATCATGGAACCTGCATCAGGACGCCTGGCAGAAGGCTACTCCGGAAAGGGACGCCTGCCAGAACCTGACGAGATCGTCGCATTCTTGACTGCCCAACTGACGGCAAAAGGACCATTAGCCGGTCGTCGTGTGGTCATTACAGCAGGTGGCACGAGAGAACCAATCGACCCCGTCCGCTTCATTGGTAACCGGTCATCTGGCAAAATGGGTGTCGCTTTAACCCAAGCTGCAATTAATGCTGGTGCCAAGGTGACACTGATTGTCGGGCAAGTCAGCGTGCCATTACCACAATCACCACGCCTGGAAGTGATCTCTGTTGAAACCACCGAACAACTCCACGCAGCTGTTGATAAGGCTTTTACTGACGCTGACGCATTGATCATGGCTGCTGCGGTGGCGGACTACAAGCCAGTCAACGTCGCTGATCACAAAGTAAAAAAATCCGTTGAGCATAACGATTGGGCAATTGACCTGACCGAGACGACTGACGTACTCAAGACGGTTGCGCACGCCAAAAAGGATGGCCAAGTCGTGATTGGATTTGCGGCTGAAACCCATGACCTTATCGCAAATGCACAGAAAAAGTTACAAACCAAGGGTGCTGACGTGATCGTTGCCAATAGCGTGAGTGGCGAAAACGGTGCTTTTGGAAATGACCAGGACCAGGTAACAATCTTGGCTGCCGGATCCGATGCTGACAAGTGGCCCGCAATGCCAAAGGTCCAGGTTGCCGAAAAACTCATTGACCTCCTCGACAAGAAATTGAAATCAGGTGATTAAATGGTTGAATTGGCGCAGGTAGTGGTTGATGTCCCAACAATGCAGACCAACCAACCATATACATATCAAGTGCCAGTGTTGTTAGAAAAGAAGCTCCAACTCGGGATGCGGGTGGTTGTGCCGTTTGGTAACGGAAGCCGCCAAGTCCAAGGATTCGTAGTCGGTTTCATTGACTCCAGTGCATACGAGGGTAAGCTGAAACCGATCCAAGCCGTGATGGACTTACAACCGGTAATGAACACGGAATTACTAAAACTCAGTGAGTGGTTAGCCGATACCACTTACTCTTTTTGGATTGCCTGCCTTTACACCATGCTCCCCAGTTTGCTTAAGGCCAAGACGCACCGGATTGTGGAGGTTATTGACGAGTTAGACGAGCAAGATTACTTTGACCTCTTTAAGGGCCAGGATTCGCGTGATTACGCCGACTTTGAAAATGACCCAGAAGCGATTAGTAAGCTCTTGAAATTAAAACGGATGGGGAAAATTCGCATTTCCTACGAGGTCGAAAACCGTGCGCGGGCTAAGACCATCACCGGGATTACACCACTGATGGGTTTTGAAGAATTAGAAGAACAACGGACAAGCTTGCACCCGAATGCCCATTCACAAGACTGCCTGTTGTCATACCTGCAGTCGATCATTGGTAAAACCGTCGTGCAAAAGGAGGCCGAACGCAAGACAGGGATTTCTGCTTCGACCTTCAACCAGGGTGTCAACAAGGGCTGGCTCAAGAAGGTGCCTGTGGAAGTTTACCGGACACCGCATGCCCAGGAACAATCTCCAAACGAGCACCTGCAAAAGCCCCTCGACTTAAATGCGGACCAACAAACTGCCGTCGATGCCATCTCTGACGCGGTTCACAAGAAAGTAAATCAGACCTTCCTTCTCCAGGGTGTCACTGGGAGTGGGAAGACCGAGGTGTATCTCCAGTCGATTTCACATGCGTTGGAGCAAGGGCGGACGGCGCTGATGCTAGTGCCAGAAATTTCGTTGACGCCCCAGATCGTCAATCGGGTTCGCCGTCGCTTCGGTTCGCAAGTTGCTGTTCTCCACAGTGGGCTTTCGAATGGTGAACAATACGATGAGTGGCGCCGGATCGAACGCGGTGAGGCCAAGGTAGTTGTCGGAGCACGTTCCGCTGTGTTTGCACCGCTGAAAAATCTCGGCCTGATCATCCTGGACGAAGAGCACGAATCTTCCTACAAGCAGGATGAATCGCCACGCTATCACGCCAGGGAAGTCGCAAAATGGCGCGGTGAATATAACAATGCTCCCGTGGTCCTCGGATCTGCCACACCAAGTTTAGAGAGCCGGGCCCGGGCATTGAAGGGTGTTTATGAACTCCTTCGTTTGCCACACCGGGTTAATGATCATCCCCTGCCACCAATCAAGGTTGTCGACATGCGGCCGGAAATCAAGCAACGTGGTGAAAGTAACTTCTCCATGCCACTTCTCGCTGCCATCAACGACCGCCTGCAAAAGGGTGAGCAGAGTATTTTGATGCTTAATCGTCGTGGATTTTCATCATTCATGATGTGCCGTGACTGTGGAGAGGTCCTGCAGTGTCCAAATTGTGATATTTCGCTGACCTTACACATGGATACGCGGACGATGAAATGTCACTACTGCGGCCACGAGGAAATGATTCCCCGTGTTTGCCCTAAGTGTCACAGCCGTCACATCCGCTATTACGGGACAGGGACGGAAAAGGTGGAACAAGAACTCCAACAGCTCCTCCCCCAAGCTCGGATTATCCGGATGGACGTTGATACGACACGCCGGAAGGGAATGCACGAGAAGCTCTTAAAGTCATTTGGAAATCACGAGGCCGACATCTTGCTCGGGACCCAAATGATCGCCAAGGGACTCGATTTCCCCAACGTCACGCTGGTCGGTGTACTCAACGCTGACACGGGATTGGGACTCCCTGATTTTCGTGCTAGCGAGCGCACCTTTGACCTCTTAAGCCAGGTGAGTGGACGTGCTGGACGCGCGGACAAGCAGGGGCAAGTGATCATCCAGACATTTAACCCCAACCACTACGCAATCAAAGACGCCCAAAAACACGACTACGAGCAATTCTTCGCCCAAGAAATGTCTTTACGGCGTTTTGCAAATTATCCGCCATACTACTTCACGGTCCGCTTGATGGCGTCGCACCCTGAAGAAGCCCAAGCAGCCAAGGCGATGTCTGCGATTAAGGCCAAGTTAGAACAACGCCTGAGCCCAGATACAATCGTCCTCGGCCCTACGCCACGGGCAATTGCTCGGATGAAAAGGCGCTATTACTACCAAATTGTTATTAAATATAAGAAGGATCCAGCCCTCCATGAAACGCTGCTGGAAATTTTACAAGACACACAAAGCAAGGGATTCAAGGACGTGCAGGTAAGCATCGATCCAGATCCTCAGTACTTTATGTAAATGAAGGGAAAGATATCAATGGCAACATCAATCGTTTTTATGGGAACGCCACAATTCGCAGTACCCATTTTACAAAGCTTAATCGACCATCCTGAATACGACGTCAAGGCAGTCTTGACCCAACCTGATCACCGTGTTGGCCGCAAGCACGTTTTAACCCCGTCACCAGTTAAGCAACTGGCCGTGGAAAACGACATTAAGGTATTACAACCAGCCAAGTTGAGCAAGTCCGATGAAATGCAAGAAATTATCGACATGCAACCGGACCTCTTGATTACCGCTGCGTACGGACAATTCCTGCCAACTAAGCTCCTTGAAGCAGCCAAGATCGCGGCTATTAACGTCCACGGTTCACTGCTTCCTAAGTACCGTGGTGGGGCACCAGTCCAATACTCAATCATCAACGGGGACAAGGAAACCGGGATCTCCATCATGTACATGGTAAAGAAGATGGATGCCGGGGATGTGATTTCCCAACGTGCCATTCCAATCGAAAAGGACGATGATAACGGCACAATGTTTGAAAAACTCAGTATCTTAGGTCGTGACCTCTTGCTCGATACTTTGCCTGACTTGATTGCTGGTAAGACCACCGCTACCCCTCAGGACGAATCACAAGTGGTATTTTCACCAAACATCTCGACGGAAGAAGAAAAAATCGACTACACGATGACTGCCGAACAAATCGATAACAAGGTCCGTGGCTTACGTCCTGCGCCACTGGGGAACATGACCATCGATGGCCTGCGCACCAAGATCTATGACGTGACGCCGCTGGACGAAAAGACGGACTTGGAAGCCGGTAAAGTCGTTCGCGCCACGAAGCATGAACTTGTCCTGGCTGCCGGGGATGGTACAACCTATAAGATCAACCGATTGAAGCCTGCCGGAAAGCAAGCGATGGACATCACTGCTTACCTCAACGGGCACCAAGCACTGAAAGAGGGAGGACAGGCGGTAACCGATGACTAAGCAAATGTCTGCCAGAGAAGTCGCCTTGACTGCGCTCGACCGGGTACGGAAAAACGGCGCTTACTCCAACCTCCAGCTCAACCAGTTGCTGGTTAAACACAAGCTTGATGATAACGACCGCCGACTCGCCACGCGCCTGGTCTATGGGGTATTGCAACGACAATTAACCCTCGAATACTGGCTTCAACCATTCGTCAAGGGCAAGAAACTCGATTCATGGGTGGAGACCTTGCTCTTAATGTCGATCTACCAATACCATTACCTGGAGCGGGTCCCAGACTGGGCGGTAACCGATGAAGCCATCGAAATCGCTAAGCACTGGGGCAATCCCGGCATCCGTAAATTCGTGACCGGTGTCTTACATGCCATCCTGCGCAAGGGATTGTCCGACTTGACCCAAATACCTGACGTTACCACGCGTTTGTCAATTCAAAACAGTGTCCCTGAGTGGATCGTGACCGAATTAATTGACCAATATGGTGAGCAACAAGCGGAAAAGGACTTGCTGGCAATTAATGATCCCGCACACCTGATCATCCGCGCTAACACGGCATTGACGACCCTCGACAAGATCAAGGAAGAATTGACTGCGATGGGGATCGAATTTGTGGATAGCCAGGTGGTGCCAAATACACTCCGGATCACCAAGGGCAGCATTATCGGCTCACGCTTATTCGAAGAGGGGCTAATTACTGTCCAGGACGAAAGCGCAATGTTAGCCGTTGACTCAATGGACATCCAAAAAGGCGACCGTGTGCTTGACGCCTGTGCTGCACCGGGTGGGAAGACGATTCAGATCGCTGAACAGCTTGATCCCGCTGCTGGCGGTGAGGTCCACGCCTTAGATATCCACGAGCACAAGACCAAGTTGATCCGCAAGAATGCCAAGCGGATGAAGGTGGACGACCGGGTGATCACCCACACACTCGATGCACGCAAGGTTGACGAAGAATTTGCGGACGAAAGTTTTGACAAGATCTTAGTTGACGCGCCATGTTCGGGGATGGGACTTTTGAGACGAAAGCCCGAAATTCGCTACACGAAGCAACTCAGCGACAGCACTAATTTACAGCATATTCAACAAAGTATTTTAAATGCGGTCGCCACAAAAGTGAAAAAAGGCGGTATAATTACATACAGCACGTGCACGATTCTCAAGCAAGAAAACGATCAGACGGTCCAAGCATTCTTAGCTGACCACCCTGATTTCACCTTGCTCAAGACTGAGACGTCACGGAAGCTTAAAGATGATCGAAATTCAGCAACGTTGACTATTCTTCCATCTGACTATGGCTCTGATGGATTCTTTATTAGTAGTCTCCAGCGCAATCTGTAGAAGGGAACTAGCACATTATGAAAGTTGCTTACCAAACAGATGTTGGACAACAACGGTCTGATAACCAGGACCGTGTCGCCCAATTTACCAACGCACTCGGCAACCAATTGTTTTTGATTGCTGATGGGATTGGCGGAAACCGCGGTGGGGACGTGGCTGCTGAAACGACGGTAAACCGCTTCGGTCTTCGTTTTACTGAGGCTGGGCCTGAGACTCCACTGGAAGCGATTCGGTGGTTTGCCAGAGAAGCCCAGTTAGTTAATGATGAAATTCTGAAAAAATCAAAAGAAAATACTCAATATCATGGGATGGGAACCACCCTGGTAGCAGCGATGTCATTTCCTGATACCTTGGTAGTTACCAATATTGGTGATAGTCGGGGTTACCTACTCCACGACGGTTTGATGACCCAGGTGACGATTGACCATTCCCTAGTAAATGAACTCGTGAAAAACGGTGATATCACCGAAGAAGAAGCACTTAAAATGCCCCAACGTAATATCATCACGCGGGCAATCGGTATTAGCTCCGATGCACAAGTTGAGGTTAACCGCTTCAAGTTTGAAAGTGGTGACCTACTTTTCATGTGCTCAGATGGTTTATCAAAGACCGTCGATAAGGAGTCACTGAAAGAAGTGCTGACTTCAGATGAGTCCGTAGCTGATAAGTGTTCACGCCTGATAAAGATGGCGAATGAAGCTGGCGGACCAGACAACATTACCGTATTAATTGGAATTAATGACAAATAGCCAGGAGGGTTGTATATGAATCCTGGAAACATAATCGGTGGCCGATACAGGATTATCCGTTCACTCGGTGAGGGTGGAATGGCTAATGTTTACTTGGCTCATGATACGGTATTAGATCGCGATGTATCTGTGAAGTTACTGCGTTTGGACTTGCGCGATGATCCAAGCACCATGCGTCGTTTCCACAGAGAGGCGCTCTCAGCAACCCAATTGAACGACCCACACATCGTTGGAGTTTACGATGTCGGTGAAGACAACGGCCTCCAATACATGGTTATGCAATACGTTCAAGGGACCGACTTGAAGGACTATATCAAGCAAAATTATCCAATCCCATTGCCACAAGTGGTGGATATTATGAAGCAAATCCTTTCAGCGGTTGAAGCAGCGCACGCACATGGCATCATCCACCGTGACTTGAAGCCACAAAACATTTTGATTGACGAAAATAAAAATATAAAAATTACCGATTTTGGGATCGCAGTTGCAACATCCCAAAATTCACTGACCCAGACAAATACGCTGATGGGTTCAGTTCACTACCTCTCCCCAGAACAGGCGCGGGGTAGTGTTGCGACCAAGCAATCTGACATTTATTCATTGGGGATCATCCTCTTTGAATTGCTGACAGGTTCAGTACCATTTGAAGGCGAGACGGCTGTTGCCATTGCCCTCAAGCACTTTAGAGAAGACATGCCATCAGTTCGGACGGTTAATGCGCACATCCCACAAGCATTAGAAAACGTGGTGTTACGTTCAACTGCCAAGATTCCAGCCGAACGTTATGGTAGTGTCCGTGAAATGGCAGTTGATCTTTCGACTAGTTTGAATTCTGACCGGGCGGAGGAACCACGCTGGAATTCTGCCGGGGATGATGGTAAGACCAAGGTGCTTTCTGCTGCGGAAATTTCTAAGCAGCTCAAGGCAACCGAAATGGAAGACGACAAAGAGGACGAACCAAAGGAAGAATCACATCGTTCTGCAGATAAGAAGCCGAAAAAGCCAATGGACCCTCGACTCAAGAAGGGACTAATTGGTTTGGCAATTGTTGTTGTCCTTACCATCGCTTCCGGATTATCATGGTGGTTCATGTTCCGTGAAGTGGTTGTGCCCGATGTTGAAGGCAAGACCGCAATTCAAGCGGAAAAGGTTCTTCACAAGCACGGCCTCAGAGTCGGCAACATTACCCGTTCGATGAATGCATCCGTTGCTAAGAATCACATCATTTCTACGTCGCCAGAATACAGTACAAAGAAACGTGTGAATGGTACTGTTGACCTAGAATTGAGTGCGGGTGTGAAGTCGATGAAGATGGGCAAGTACGTTGGTGAAAACGGTAAATCTATTGCCGCATACCTGCGTGGCAAAGGTTTCCATGTCGAGACCAAGACTGTCTACTCTGATGATGTCGCTAAGGGCAAGATCATCAAGCAAAACAAGAAAAAGGGTAAGATGGTCTACACTGACAAGGACACCATCAAGCTGACGATTTCTGCGGGTAAAGAACAAATCAAGGTACCAAACTTCAAGGACCAAGACATCACGGTGGTACAGCAATTTGCTAACAAGCACCACCTGCAACTGACAACCCAAGAAAAGGAATCGAAGTCAGTGGCCAACAACCACGTCATCAGTCAAACGCCAACTGCCGGACAATACCTGACACACGGCGATACACTGACTGTGACATTGTCATCTACAGGTAATAACACCAAGACGACAAATATTCAAATTAACATTCCGTTCGACGGTAATGGCGGGAAGACGGAAAACCGTGTCCAGATTTATATCAGGGACGCCCGTCACAACCTCGGCATGGAATACCAAGACATTACGATTAACCAAGAAACGACCATTAACGTGCCATTTACTCTGAAGAACGGCCAAATGGGTGCCTACAGAGTCGTACGTAACGGTCGGACAATCATGAGTGCGGTCAACATTACCGCATAATTTATGGAGGTGTGAAGTGAAAACAGGGATTATCCAGCAATCATTAAGTGGATTTTATGACGTTTTAGCTGACGGAGAATTATACCGGACGCGGGGGCGGGGCAATTTCCGTGCCAAGAAGATCAAGCCAGTCGTTGGTGACCGGGTAGAATTCGAGGACGGATACCTGCTCAAGGTGCTTGATCGACGCAATATGCTTGTCCGTCCACCAGTTGCCAACATTGACGTGGCCGTCGTTGTGACAGCTGCGACCCAACCGGTATTTTCACCAAACCTGCTCGATCGGCAATTAATCGGACTCGAAGAACAGGGGATCACTCCAGTCATCTTCTTCTCCAAGGTCGACTTGCTTGATGACGAAACTTTCGCACAGATGCAGGTGGTAGCGGATGGCTACGAAAAGATCGGCTATGACGTGTACTACAACCGTGACCCATTTTCAAAGGAACAGCTCGACGCATTGATCAAGAGCTTACATGGCAAGATTGTTACCATGATGGGCCAGACTGGTGCAGGTAAGTCCACGCTACTCAACCACCTGGCTCCTGAGCTCGAACTTGCGACCGGTGAAATTTCACAGGCCTTGAAGCGGGGACGTCACACGACACGGAAGGTTTCACTTCTGAACGTCGAAGGGGCATTGATTGCTGATACGCCCGGTTTTTCTTCATACGAAACATTTAGCATGGCGGTAGAAGAACTGCCACGGCTCTTCCCAGAAATGTTGGAATTATCGGCTAATTGCAAGTTCCGGGGATGTTTACACCTAAAAGAACCTCACTGTGCCGTGAAGGATGCTTTAGAAAATGGTATAATCATGAAGAGCCGGTATGACGATTACGTTCAATTCCACGACATCATCGTCAACCAGAAACCAAATTACAAGAAATGAGGAGTTTAGAATGATTAAGGTTGCACCTTCAATTTTGAGTGCTGATTACGTTAACTTACAAAAGGACATCGAAAAGGTAGACAAGGCAGGCGCTGAATTACTGCACATCGATGTTATGGATGGTACCTTTGTTCCAAGTATTTCTTACGGACCAGGCTTCGTTAAGGCCATCCGCCCAATCACTAAGATGGTATTGGATGTTCACTTGATGGTCCAAAACCCAGAACACATCTTGCCAATGTTTATCGACGCAGGTGCCGACATCATCGGTGTTCAAGTCGAAGCAACCCAACACATTCACCGTGCACTTCAAATCATCAAGAACGGTGGGGTAAAGGCTGAAGTTGTTATCAACCCAGGTACTCCAGTTTCTGCTATCGAACCAGTCCTTCACATGGTTGACCAAGTATTGATCATGACTGTGAACCCTGGTTTTGGTGGTCAAAAGTTCTTGCCAGAATCTGTTGAAAAGATTGCACAATTAAACGAAATCAAGAAGCAAAAGGGCTACGACTTCGATATCGAAATCGACGGTGGTATTAACAACGAAACTGTTGTTGACTGCTACAAGGCCGGTGCCACTGTTGCTGTTGCTGGTTCATACGTCTTCAACGCCGATGATCCTGCAGATCGCATCGAAGCAATTCGCCAAGCTACTAAGTAATTTATTCGAGTCCCACTATTTTGCGGGGCTCTTTTTGTTAAGGAGTATGTCATGCGGGTAAATATCCTCGTGGGTGGACCAGTTGAGATGGTTCCACAAGATGAAATTTTAAATAGAAAAGATGAGCCGTGGGTGGCTGCTGATTACTGCGCTACCAGACTGCTACAGTGGGGAATTAAACCGGTGGCAGCGATTGGCGATTTTGATTCCACCAGTGATGACGAATTCGCCAAATTGAAGTCACAACTCGCAGAAATCGAAATTTTCCCGCCAGAAAAGGACTTCACTGACACCCAGCTCGGGGTTAAGCTGGCAATCGACAAGTACCAACCAGACCAGATCGATATCTTTGGTGCGACTGGAGGCCGACTGGATCACTTGCTGTCAAACCTCTTTCTTCCATTAGAGGAGGACTTTGCAGATTACCTGACCAAGATCCAGTTCATTGACCGGCAAAACACGGTCAACTATTACCGACCGGGTGAATATGAAATCACTAAGTTGGCGGGGATGAAGTACCTGGCATTCGTCAACTTGACGCCAGTACGTGGCCTGACCCTGGTCGACGAAAAATACCCCTTAAAGGATTGGTCAGGCAACATTCCGTTCTCTTGGTCAAGCAATGAATTTGTTGGCGAAAAGAACCACTTTTCCTTTACAGACGGGGTTATCGCAGTAATTCAATCCTGCGATCAACTCGGTAATTAAGTGTCAAGGAAAAATACTTGAAACAAACTGTTGCAATGTTTTGAGTGCTATGGTAAATTAATTAGGTGAGTTATCTCGCAGAAATGCGTATATTAATAATGAATTAAAGAGGAGGGTATCACCAATGGCTAAAGATTTTATCAACGGTAAACGGACACGCTTTGGTAACAAGCGTTCTCACGCCCTTAACTCAAGTCGTCGTAGCTGGAAGCCTAATTTGCAAAAGGTAACCATCTTGGTTAACGGTAAGCCTAAGAAGGTTTACGTTACTGCACGTACCTTAAAGTCCGGTAAAGTGACTCGGGTTTAATTAAAAAATGATGCCGTCCAATCTGGGCGGCTTATTTTTTTGAATGGTTAGTAACACGGTTAACCGGGGTTACTTTCTATTAATAATGTGCTATGCTATCATATTGTTAATGAGTATGACTTGAATTTTTAAAATGAGACAGGAGGCCATAGCGATGGCGGTAAAGATTAAGACAAAGGCTGGAACAATCGACATTGATAATGATGTGATTTCATCAGTTGTTGGTGGTGCTGCTACGGATAATTACGGTGTTGTTGGTATGGCAAGCCGTAACCCAGTTCGTGACGGTGTGAACCAAATTCTCCGTCGTGAAAACTTCAACAAGGGTGTTGTTGTTCGCCAACAAGATAATGGAATCGTTGTCGACGTTCACATTATTGTTAGCTACGGCACCAAGATTTCAGAAGTGTCAAAGAGTGTCCAAGCAAAGGTGAAGTACAACCTCGAATCAATGCTGGGCATTACTGCAGATGCAGTTAACGTGTGCGTACAAGGTGTGCGCTCAACCGAAGACTAATATGTTGCACGGGAGGAAACTTTAATTGGCTGTTACACAAATTACAAAGCTCGAATTTGGCAAAATGGTTCAAGCTGCTGCTGATAAGTTAAATCAACAAGCAGAATTCATCAATTCCTTGAATGTTTTCCCAGTTCCTGATGGTGATACTGGGACCAACATGGCTTCATCCATGGCTAGTGGTGCTAAGTACGAACGAGAAGAATCCAGTGACAAGGTAGGCGACTTGAGTGCTGCCTTAGCTAAGGGACTTTTGATGGGTGCCCGCGGTAATTCCGGTGTTATCCTTTCCCAAATTTTCCGTGGTTTTGCTAAGGGTGCAGAAGGCAAGGACATCTTGACTGCCCGCGATTTTGTCGAAGCATACGCTAATGGTGCTAAGGTCGCTTACAAGGCGGTTATGAAGCCTACTGAAGGTACGATTTTGACTGTTGTCCGTGAATCTGCCCAAGCTGGTTTAAACAAGATCAAAGAAACCGGTGACCTCTTAGAAATCGTTAACGCCATTTACGAAGCAAGTAAGGTCGCACTGCAAAAGACTCCAGACCTCTTGCCAGTTCTGAAAGAAGTTGGCGTTGTCGACTCTGGTGGTCAAGGTTTGGTATACGTCTTAGAAGCCTTTGACGAATCTCTTAGTGGTAAAGAAGTTGCTAAGAGTGATGATTACAAGCCCGCTAAGGCCGAAGTAGATGAAATGGTCAATGCCATGGATCGCCAAAGTGTCCAAGGTAAGCTCGACCCAGCTGACATCAAGTACACATACTGTACTCAAATGTTGGTCCGCATTGGTAAGGGTAAGCAAGTTACGCAAAAGTTCGACTACGACACCTTCTACAACTACCTGGCTGACTTAGGTGACAGTCTCCTTGTACTCAACGACGATTCTGTTGTCCGTGTCCACGTTCACACTGAACACCCAGGCAAGGTCTTAAGTTGGGGTCAACAATTTGGTGATCTTCAAACTGTTGAAATCCACAACATGGTATGGCAACAAGAAGAAATCATGGAACACGACGAAGAATCTAGTGAACAAGCACAAGAAGAGAGTCCAATCGAACGTGCAAAGAAGGAACAACAAGAAACAGTTGATACTGCTGTGATTGCGGTTGCTTCTGGTGACGGTATCATCAAGCTGCTCAAGAGCCTTGGTGTTACTCACATCATCTCCGGTGGCCAAACTATGAACCCAAGTACCCAAGATATCGTTGATGCAATTAACAATTCTGGTGCAAAGAAGGCCCTGGTACTTCCTAACAACGGTAATATCTTTATGACCGCTGAACAAGCTGCTGAAGTGGCAGACATTCCTACTGCGGTTGTTCACGCAAAGACGATTGCACAATGCATGTCCGCAATGCTTGAATATAACCAAGAAGCTGACCTTGACACTAACAAGGAAAACATGGAATCTAACCTTGATTCAGTAGCCAGTGGTGAAGTGACCCACGCCGTTCGTGACACCACGATTGACGGTTTGGAAATCCACCAAAATGACTATCTCGGTATCGTCGACGGTAAGATTGTGGAAACTGATCCAGATCTGAAGACCGCGGCGATCGAAATGGTCAAGAAGATGTTAGATGAAGATAGTGAAATTGTGACGATCCTCTACGGTGAAGATGGTGACGAAGAAACTGCACAGGCAATCCAAGAAGCAGTAGAAGACATTGATGACGAAATCGATGTTCAAATCTACTCGGGTGGCCAACCAGTTTACCCATACTTGATCTCAGTAGAATAATCACAAAGCAAAGGGATGTTGGCGTATGTCACATCCTTTTTTGTCATAAAGAGAGGAGTGGTAAAAGTGAAAAGCCTGCAAGATTCAGTCGCAGAACTTAAGGGTGTTGGTCCCAAGCGGGTTGCGGATTTAGCAACGCTCGGTATTGATACCATTGAAGACCTGCTTTCATATTACCCAACTCGCTACGATGACGTCACACCGGTCGATTTGACGACTGCCAAGGACCGGCAAAAGGTGACTGTCGAAGGTGAAATCGTCTCTGAACCACTCCTCAGCCGGTTCGGATATCGGCGCAGTCGGTTAGCATTCCGGATGCAGGTCGGTCAACAAGTAATCATGGTGACCTTTTTCAACCAAGCCTACCTGGAAAAGAAGGTGGAGCTCGGCAAGACCGTCACGGTGCTGGGTAAGTGGGATGCACAGCGGATGCAGGTGACCGCTAATAAGATGATCGAAAGCGCCGACCCTGATAAGAAGGACTCCGGTGCGATCTATTCTGTCAACAAGCACATCAAGCAGTCAACGCTCAAGAGCCTAATCAAGCAAGCATACGATGACTACCAAAACGTCATTCCAACTCTGCTCCCAAAGGCTCTGCGTGACCATTACCGTTTGATGGACCGCCGTGAGATGATTAAGGACCTTCATTTCCCCGCTAATTCTAGCCTTGCCCAAGCAGCACGGCGGACAGCAACCTACGAAGAATTTTTCCTCTTCCAACTCCGACTCCAGTCGATTCGCCAAGCTAACCGGCAAAAGGATGGAAACAAGATTCTCTACCGTAACGATGAGCTGAAGGACTTTATTTCCAGTATCGGCTTTGAACTGACGGGCGCCCAAAAGCGGGTTGTCAACGAAATTTGTCGTGACCTGCGCGCGCCATACCAGATGAATCGCCTTCTGCAAGGGGATGTTGGTTCTGGTAAGACGATTGTCGCTGCGATTGCGATTTTTGCTGCCATTTCTGCTGGTTATCAGGCTGCATTGATGGCACCGACGGAAATTCTGGCTGCCCAGCACGCCGAGAAACTGGCTAAAGTCTTTGATGGCACTTATGTCCAGGTTGGCCTGCTGACAGGGTCCTTAACCAAGAAGCAGCACAACCAGCTCAACACTGCGATCAAGCGTGGCGACATCAATCTGATCATTGGGACCCACGCACTGATCCAGGATGACGTCGAGTACGCCAACCTTGGTCTTGTGATCACCGATGAACAGCACCGATTCGGGGTTAATCAACGTCAAACCTTGCGGGAGAAGGGAAATAACCCCGATGTTCTCGCTATGACCGCGACCCCGATTCCCCGGACCCTGGCAATCACTGCCTATGGTGAAATGGACGTGTCGATTATCGACGAACTGCCTGCGGGACGGAAGCCCATTGAAACTCGCTGGCTCAAGGTTAACCAACAAAGCGAAGCACTCCACTTTTTGACCGACCAGTTGGCAGAAGGTGCGCAGGCATATATTGTCAGTCCGCTGATTGAAGAATCGGAAGCTTTAGATGTGCAAAACGCCACGGACCTGTATAATGAATTAGATAAGTACTTTGAACCTAAGTACAAGGTTGGACTCCTTCACGGACGGATGACGGCGGATGAAAAGGATGCGGTGATGCATGAATTCCAAGCTGGCAACGTCCAAGTCCTGGTTTCCACCACGGTGATCGAAGTTGGGGTCGACAATCCCAACGCCACCGTGATGATGATCTACAATGCCGACCGCTTCGGACTTGCTCAGCTCCACCAACTGCGGGGCCGGGTTGGTCGTGGTGACCGCCAATCATACTGTCTTTTGTTGGCTGATCCTAAGACCGACGAAGGTAAGGAGCGGATGACGACGATGGTTTCGACCAATGACGGATTCGTTGTGGCACAAAAGGACATGGAACTGCGTGGTGCTGGTGACATCCTCGGTAACAAGCAATCCGGTGTTCCTGATTTTAAAGTCGGTGACCCGGTTGGCGATTTGAAGATCTTACAAATTGCCCGTTCTGACGCTGCTAGTCTGCTTCAGACACCGCACTGGGACGAAGAAGACGACAATCAACCTCTGGTGCTCTATTTGCAGCGGCACCAACTCGAAACACACTTTGATTAGGAGAGAATAAACATGATGAAAATTGCTGTTGACGCAATGGGTGGGGACAATGCTCCTCAAGCCATTATTGAAGGTGTAGAACAAGCTCGTGATATGTACTCAGACATCGAATTCTTGCTGTTTGGTAACCCTGAAAAGGTTAAGCCATTCATTAAGAACGAAGACCGTTTGACAATTGTAGAAACGACTGAAGAAATCGAAATGGGTGAAGAACCCGTTCGTGCAATCCGCAAGAAGAAGGATTCATCCATCGTCCGTGCTGCTAAGGCGGTCAAGGACGGCGAAGCAGATGCCTTCCTTTCTGCAGGTAACACCGGTGCCGTATTAGCTGCCGGGATCTTCGTAGTTGGTCGGATCAAGGGAATCGACCGTCCTGGCTTGACTAGTATCTTGCCAATCACCCAACCAGGATCTGACCGCAAGAGTTTCGTTTACCTCGACTCCGGTGCCAATGCCGAAAGTAAGGAACGTAACCTGGTCGACTACGCTTACCTGGGTAAGTTCTACGCCGAAAACGTCCTCAATGTCGAAAACCCCCGTGTCGCACTGCTGAACAACGGTGCCGAAGAAGATAAGGGTGATAAGCTCCACAAGGCTGTTTGGCAAGCACTCAACAAGGAAGAAGGCCTGAACTTCGTCGGTAACATCGAATCCGGCGACCTGCTTTACGGCCACGCAGATGTTGTTGTCAGCGATGGTTGGACCGCCAATGCTGCGTTGAAGGCCACTGAAGGTACTGCTAAGATGTTACTGACTTTGATCAAGAACGGTATCATGAATGGTGGACTCCGCGCCAAGATTGGTTACCTCTTCTTGAAGCCAGTCTTCCACAAGATCGGTAAGGTTATGAAGACTTCTAACTACGGTGGTGCTGGAATGCTCGGTTTGAAGGCCCCAGTGGTCAAGACTCACGGTTCATCAGATGCTGACGCCGTAAAGAGCACAATCGGTCAAATCCACGCAATGCTTGAATCCGGCGTAATTGACAAGACTGTTGAATTCTTCAGCCAAGAATCTTCTGTAGACAAGAGCGAAGAAAACTAATAAAATATAATCGTATTTAATAAGGAGAGGTTATTAACCATGGCTGAAAATGAAAAGCGCACTGACATCTTCAATAAGGTTTCTGAAATTGTAGGGGAACGGTTCGACATTGACCGTGCCAAGATCACCGATGAATTGAATTTGCGGACTGACCTTGACGCCGACTCAATCGATATCGTTGAATTCGTCCTCGAACTTGAAGACGTCTTTGGTGCAGAAATCTCTGATGACGAAGCTGATAAGCTCAGCACTATCGGAGAAGTTGTTGATTACATCCAATCACACACAAATTAATTTTGCGAGGGTTGACGAATTTTCGTTGACCCTTTTATATATTCAGATATTTAAGGAAAAGTCCTGCGTTAAGCGGGCTTTTTTAGTATAATAAATAAGTATGTATAGTTTTAACTGTCGGAAAGGATTTTACACATGATCGAAGAACTGCAAGACTACTTGGCCAAGGAATTTGATATTCATTTTGATAACCCAAGTTTGTTAGCAGAGGCCTTTACACAAGCTTCATACGTTAATGAACACCCACATCAAAACCTCAAATTCTACGAACGAATCGAATTTCTTGGCGATGCCGTGTTGGAACTGATCGTTTCGGAATATATTTTCAAACGTTTCCCAGAATTACCGCAGGGGAATTTGACCCGTCTGCGTGCCGCAATGGTGTGTGAAGACAGCTTCTCCAAGTTTGCGAAGGAATGTCATTTTGACCAATACATTCGTCTGGGCCACGGTGAAGAATTAGCCGGTGCCCGCCAACGTCCAAGCCTGCTCTGTGATATTTTTGAATCATTCATCGGAGCTTTGTACCTGGATCAAGGGCGCCCAACTGTTGAAAAGTTTATTCGTCGGGTCATTTTCCCTAAGTTGGACATGGGATGGTTTGATCACGCTGTTGACGCAAAGACCAGCCTGCAAGAATTCCTCCAACGTGACGGGGATGTCGTGATTGAATACCACATCCTGGATGAAAAGGGGACAGAAAACGCCCCAGAATTCCACGTGAACGTCTCCGCTGACGGCAAGGTGATTGCTGACGGTACGGGTTCATCAAAGAAGCAAGCCGAAATGCAAGCTGCACAACGAGCCCTCGATGCGTTACGTTCTAACAAATAATTTTTGAGAGAAGATTAGCATGCGATTATTGTCTTTAACAATTGACGGATTTAAATCATTTGCCCGCAAGACCACCATCAACTTCGAACAGGGGATGACCGGGATTGTCGGACCAAATGGTAGTGGGAAGAGTAACGTCATTGAGTCAATTCGCTGGGTATTGGGTGAACAATCTGCGCGCTCATTACGTGGTGACAAGATGGCTGACGTGATCTTCGGCGGATCTACCTCCCACGCACCACTGAACCGGGCAATGGTTTCAATCACGCTTGATAACAGTGACCACTATATTGCTAGTGAATTTACAGAAATTACAATTACGCGGAAACTCTTTCGTAACGGGGACTCTGAATACCTGATTAACGGTAAAAAGGTCCGCTTGAAAGACATCGTGGACCTCTTCATCGATTCTGGTTTGGGTCGTGAATCATTCTCGATCATTTCCCAGGGGCGGATTGAAGAAATCTTTAACGGTAAGCCTGAAGATCGGCGTGCGATTATTGAAACCGTCGCCGGTGTGGCCAAATACCGTAAGAACAAGGAAACTGCCGAAAAGCGCCTGTCTTCCACAATGGACAACTTAAACCGGGTCAATGACATCATCAGTGTGCTCTCCGGCCAGTTGGAACCGTTAGCTGACCAGAGTGCGCTGGCTAAGGATTACCTGGAACAAAAAGAACAATTCGACCGCTTCGACCAAACTCGGATTGTGCGTGACTATGATTCCAAGCACGATCTACTCAAGCAGGTCCGTGGCGAATTGTCTTCTGCACAGGATATGTCCAATAAGTACATGCAAGAGTTGGCTTCAGCCGAAAAGCAACTCACTCAACTGAAACAGGAGCGGGCAAAATTGCTCAAGGATAAGGACGCCACCCAGCAGACGATTCTTGAACAAACCCAACTGATCGCAGACATAAAAAACGAGCGGTCACTCTCTTCAGTGAAGCAACAGCAACAGGCCCAAGAGAAGTCACGCTTGGACAGTCAGTTAGCAGCCAACAAGGAAGAGTTAGCCGACTTACAAGGACAATTGGATAAGCTTCTTGCGACCATTAAGGACCACACAGCAGATGTCGTGAAGCACCAAGAAGAGCAAGAAGCTGCCAAGAAGTTGACGGCTGGTGAACGGATCAAGAAGTTGCAAGCGCGACTGGCTGATCTGCGTAACCAACAAATCGACCTCCTGCAAAAACAAACCACCTTGCATAACGAGGCGACCTTCTTACAACAAAGTCACCAACAAAGCCTGAGCCAGCAAAAGCAAAGCAACAGCGAATTGCAGGCGAGTGAACAACGCAAGGCGGAATTGGAAGAACAGGTTAAGGCCAAGCAGGCAGAAATCGAGCAACAAACCATCACTCTGGAAGATTCCAGAAAGGAAATGGGAACCGTTCAAAAGAAGCTGTCTGATCTGAATGACCGTTACCAAAAGACGCAACGTCAATGGTACCAAGTGCTCGGGGATGCCCATTCAACCCAATCACGGATCAAGGCGCTCCAATCAATGGAAGAAGAGTACGCCGGCTACTACCGTGGGGTTCAATCAGTCCTCAAGAGCCGGAACAACTTCGCTGGGTTAGCCGGTGCAGTTAGTGAATTGATTGACGTGCCAAGTGACCTGACAACCGCGATTGAAACCGTCCTCGGTGGCCAGCTCCAACAACTGGTCGTGGATACACAGGCAACCGGTAAGGCGATCATTCAATTCCTGATTCGCCAACGCGCCGGACGTGTGACGATCCTGCCACTCGATACCTTGCGTAAGCGCCAACCGCTCAACATCTGGGCCACCATCGAAGGCATGCCAGGATACGTCGGTCGGGCAGTGGACCTGGTGAAATTCGATAAGAAGTATCAGACTATTGTCGACCACTTGCTGTCAAATACTGTGGTAGCCGATAACCTCGACAACGCCACGGCAATCGCGCGGTCTGGTCGTCACCAAGTCCGGGTTGTAACACTCGACGGCCAATTGATCAATGCCAGCGGGGCCATGACCGGGGGTGCAAACAAACACCAACAAAACGGTCTGCTGAGCCAAAAGAATTCTGGTAAGCAGTTTGAGGAATTATTAGCCAAGCAAGAACAACAGGCTAAGGAACTCGAAGAAGCCGTGGCAAAACTCCAACAATCATCCGAGCGCGGCCAAGCTAAGTTATCTGAACTGCAAGAGACTGTTCACGCACAAGAATCAGTCCTGCAAGAAAGCAAGGCTCAGGCCCAACGTTTAGCTGACCAAGTGAGCGATGTAGAACGGCAAATTGCTGCGCTGCGTTTTCAAAATGGTGAACAAAACAACCAGCACCAGTCATACCAAGACTCCGTGGCCAAGAACAAGGCGGCCCAGGATGAAACTGACCAAAAGCTGGCTGACATCAAAGCTGAAACCGCGCAAGCCAACGATCAAATTAGTCAACTGCAAACCAACGCTGATAATCAAAACGAGCAACTCAATCAGCTCAATCAATGGCTGGCGGTTGCACGCGAACGTGGCCAACAATACCGCCAACAAGAAATTGCTCTGCGCGGTCAAATCCAAGGCAAGCAAGACACCATCAAGAAGCTGGAACAGGACCTGGACGAATTATCCAAGAATATTTCAGCGCAAACCAACGATGGTCAAAGCACCAAGGAAGCCCTGGAAAGCGCCCAACAACTGCTTGATTTGCAACAGGGCGTCTTGAGCGAACACAATGACAAGCTCGAAACGCTGGAAGAAAAGATCGGGGATGCCGAGGCGAGCCAAGACCGGATTCAAGGCCTGCAACATGCCGCATCCGACAACCTCAACCAGTTAAACGAGCGTCGTGTCCGTTCCGAAGCGCAAATTGACCAACTTCTCAACCGCCTGAACGAGCATTACTCGATGGATATCGACGAAGCCCGCGACAAGGCCGATGCTGAGATTAGTGACCAAGACCTTGCGACCCGTTTGAAACTCTTGAAGCGGGGCCTGGACGAACTCGGCGATGTCAATATTAGTGCGATTGACGAGTACAACCGGGTCAAGGAACGTTACGACTTCTTGAAGGGCCAACAAACCGACCTGCTCGAGTCTCGTGATCAACTGAAGCAAACCATGGATGAGATGGACGGCGAAGTTAAGCAACGATTCCTCGATACATTTAAGAAGGTTTCCGTTGCCTTCGACGAAACATTCCGTCAAATCTTCGCCGGTGGTCGTGCTAAACTTGAATTGACCGACCCAGATGATCTTTTGACTTCTGGTGTCGACATCATCGCTCAACCACCTGGCAAGAAGAACCAACACATGAACCTGCTGTCAGGTGGGGAACGTGCATTGACGGCGATCACGCTGCTCTTTGCCATTCTCAAGGTGCGCCCCGTTCCATTCGCAATTCTGGATGAACCGGAAGCCGCACTGGATGAAGTGAACGTCCAACGTTTCGCTAACTACCTGACTAAATTTGGTAAGACCGGTCCACAATTTATCGTTATCACCCACCGGAAGGGTACGATGATGGGGGCCGACGTACTTTACGGTGTCACCATGCAAGAATCTGGGATCTCCAAGATGGTCTCAGTTGACGTGGTTGATACCCTCAATGAAAATGAAGAATAGGAGGAAGTTCAATGGGATTATTTGATATTTTCCGCCGTCAAAAGAAACAGGAAGAACCTGAACAAAAGCCGGCTGAAGAAGAAAAAGTCGCTGATCAAGTAGAAGAACAACCTGCAGATCAACCGGCAACAGAAGACACCCAAGAACCGGCTCACGAAGAAGCTGAACAACCTGTCGACGAAGAAGTCACCGACGAATCAGTGACACAAACCGCAGACGAAGATTCAGCTCCCGTGGAAAAAGCCACAGAAACGGAAGCAGAAGTAGAATCAGCTGACGAAGAATCTTCCGAAGAATACGCAGCTCCAGAAGAAAAGACTACGGTAGAAGAAGCTCCGGCAGAACCGGCTACTGAAGAACCTGCGTCTGATGAAGAAGAAGCCGAACCGGAAGTGGAAGAAGAAACCACCGCAGACGAAGCGCCAGCACAAGAGCCTGCAGAGAAACCAGCACCCGCAGAAGAACCTGCGCCTGCTGAAGAAACCGAAAGCAAGTACGACCGCGGTTTAGCGAAGTCACGGACTGGATTCGGTGCACGGCTCAACAGCTTCTTGGCTAACTTCCGGAGTGTCGACGAAGATTTCTTTGAAGATCTCGAATATATGCTGATTGAATCTGATGTAGGTTATGACATGGCAATGAAGCTTTCTGACAGCCTGCGTGAAGAAGTGAAGCTCGAAAACGCCAAGAGCAAGCAAGATGTTTCTAACGTCATCATCGAAAAGATGGTCGACATTTACGAAGCTGCGGGCACGGACGAAAACCCTGACCTGCAAATGGCTGCTGAAGGTCCTACTGTGATCATGTTTGTCGGTGTCAATGGTGCCGGTAAGACGACCACGATTGGTAAGATGGCCGCTCTCTTCAAGAAACAAGGCAAGAAGGTTCTCTTGGCCGCTGCCGATACTTTCCGTGCCGGTGCGACTGAACAACTCGAAGTTTGGGCTGAACGTGATGGTGTTGACATCGTGACTGGTCCAGAAAATTGTGACCCTGCATCCGTTGTTTTCGACGCGGTACAAAAGGCTAAGAAGGAAGATTACGACATCCTCTTCGTCGATACTGCCGGCCGTCTGCAAAACAAGGTCAACTTGATGAACGAATTGGCCAAGATGAAGCGGATCTTGACGCGTGAAATTCCGGACGCCCCTCATGAAGTGCTCTTAGTTCTCGATGCCACAACTGGTCAAAACGCCTTGAACCAAGCCAAGCTCTTCAAGGAAAGCACGGACGTCTCTGGAATCGTCTTGACCAAACTCGATGGTACTGCCCGTGGTGGTATTGTTCTGGCCATCCGCAACGAACTCCACTTGCCAGTCAAGTATGTCGGACTCGGTGAAAAGGTTGACGACTTGCAGAAGTTTGACGCCAGCGACTTTGTATACGGCCTCTTCAAGGGTCTTGTCGAAGTATAGGGGTATGCCAAATGGAAATTGAAAAGAATTACCGGATTAATTCACTGTTTGAGTTTTACCAACCACTGCTGACCAAGAAGCAAAACGACTACTTGGATTTGTACTACGGGGATGATTATTCCCTTGGTGAAATTGCCGAAAATTTCAATGTTAGTCGCCAGGCGGTTTATGATAATATCAAACGGACGGAAGCGATTTTGGAAGATTATGAGGACAAGTTACACCTCTTTGCGACCTTCCAAGCACAAAGCAAGCAAGCTGACGAGATTCAGCAATACGTCAGCAAGCATTACCCAGATGACGCAAAGCTAAACGAGTTAGTGAACCGTTTAGAAAGTTTGGAGGAAGAATAAACAATGGCATTTGAAGGATTAACTGAACGCCTGCAAAAGGCAATGGAAAAGCTCCGGCGTAAGCCAAAAGTGACCGAAGCTGATCTCCGTGAAACCATGCGGGAAATTCGTTTGGCACTGTTAGAAGCCGACGTTAACTTCTCCGTTGTAAAGGATTTCGTGAAGACAGTTCGTGAAAAATCTGCCGGTGCGGAAGTATTGAAGGGATTGAACCCCGCTCAACAAATCGTCAAGATCGTTAACGACGAATTGACCGAACTGATGGGTGAAGAGGCAGTTCCGCTCAATAAGTCTGAACACATCCCAACTGTGATCATGATGACTGGTCTTCAAGGGGCCGGTAAGACGACCACTGCCGGTAAGCTGGCCCTGCGTTTGAAGAATGAAGAAAACGCGCGTCCAATGTTCATCGCGGCCGACGTCTACCGTCCAGCCGCCATCACTCAGTTGCAACAAGTGGCCTCTCAAATTGAAGTTCCAGTCTTTGAAAAGGGGACGGACGTTGACCCAGTCGAAATCGTTCGCGAGGGTATGGAAGTTGCCAAGCAAAATCACAACGATTACGTGATCATTGATACTGCCGGTCGTCTGCAAATCGATGAACAGCTGATGGAAGAATTGGCCAAGATCAAGGAATTGACCAACCCAGATGAAATCCTGCTGGTAATCGACTCCATGACTGGTCAAAACGCGGTCAACACGGCCCAAGGTTTTGACGACAAGCTCGACATCACCGGTGTTGTACTGACCAAGCTCGATGGTGATACCCGTGGTGGTGCGGCCATGTCAATTCGTGCCGTTACTGGTAAGCCAATCAAGTTCGTCGGTGAAGGGGAAAAGATGTCTGACTTAGACGTCTTCCACCCAGACCGGATGGCATCACGGATCCTCGGCATGGGTGACATGATGACCCTGATCGAAAAGGCCCAAAAGAATTTCGATGAGGAACAGGCCCAAGCTACCATGGATAAGATGCGGGAAAATACGTTTGACTACAACGACTTCCTCGCACAAATGGACCAGGTCACTAAGATGGGTCCACTGGAAAATATCCTCAAGATGATGCCGGGGATGGCTAACAACCCAGCACTGAAGAACCTTAACATCGATTCAAAGCAATTCGACCACATCAAGGCGATCGTCTACTCCATGACGCCGGAAGAACGTGAAAACCCAGACTTGATGAATCCAAGTCGGCGCCGTCGTTTAGCAGCTGGTGCCGGTCGTCCAATCGTCGAAGTCAACCGGATGATCAAGCAATTCAACCAGATGCGCAAGATGATGAAGCAAATCACGAATGGTAACATGAGTGGTATGGCAAACATGTTCGGTGGCCAAATGCCTGGTGGTAAGTTGGGCCAAATGGCAATGAACTCCATGGCACGGAAGATGAAACGGGACAAGCAAAAGCGGATTAAGAAGCTGCGTAAGCTCCGTAAAAAATAATTTTTTGAAGCTCACATTCACTGTGGGCTTTACTTATTAAAAATTCAAAATAGCGTGATATCAGCTTCTTGCGTCACTTATTTCAACTGAAGTAAAGCCCGCACAAACCGCGTCAAAAAAATAATTGAGACTGTCAAGAAAAACTACTTTACATTCTCTAAAAAGACTGGTATATTATTATCTGTTAAAAGAATTCAGGGAGGTGCAAACATGTCTGTTAAAATTCGTTTAAAGCGTATGGGTTCAAAGAAGCGTCCTTTCTACCGTATCGTCGTAGCTGACTCACGTTCTCCACGTGATGGTCGTTTCATTACCAGCTTAGGTACTTACAACCCATTGACTACTCCTAAGGAAGTCAAGTTTGATGAAGACGCTGTTATGGAATGGCTTGGTAAGGGTGCTCAACCATCCGATACTGTTCGTAACATGCTTCAACAAGCTGGCGTTATGAAGAAGTACCACGAAGCTAAGTACGCAAAGAAGTAGTGATGAATTATCATGACTGAGACAAATATAGAGACGCTGATTCGTAGTTTAGTTACCCCGCTTTTGAAGCATCCGGACGCGTTGACGATTTCCCAAGAGGATGATGGTAAGTACCACCAATATATCGTCGATGTTGATCCGGATGATGTAGGCCGTTTGATTGGACGGCAGGGACATGTTGCTGCGGCGATGCGTACCATTGTTGAAGGTGCCCGCTCTCAGCGTTCCAACTCTAAAAAAGTCCGGTTACTGATTAATGATCAACGTCACTAATATAAAAACTCCCACACCAATCCTGTGGGAGTTTTTTCATTTTTTAGGAGGAAAATATGGAATTTTATAACGTTGGTAAAATTGTGAATACCCATGGAATCCGGGGCGAAGTGCGTGTGATGCCAACCACCGACTTCATTGACGAACGGTTCGCTCCCGACCAAACACTCTACATCGAAATTAATGGTGAACGGCTGGAGTTGACGATCGAAAAGTCTCGTCAACACAAGGCTTTCATGTTGGTTAAGTTTGTTGGATATGACAACATTAACGACGTCGAAAAGTTCCGCAACCATGAACTGATGGTATCAAGCGAGGACCAGGAACCACTGGAAGACGGCCAATACTACTACCACCAAATCATCGGTCTGACTGCAAAGACGACTGATGGCGAAGAACTTGGTAAGATCAAGGAAATTCTCTCTCCCGGTGCCAATGATGTTTGGGTCGTGGCACGTCCAGGGAAGAAGGACCTCCTCTTGCCAGTGATTGATGATGTGGTCAAGGATGTCGACCTCGACAATGGCGTCGTCCTCGTTGAGATGATGGAGGGGTTAGAATAATGCGTATTGATGTTTTGAGTCTCTTCCCTAATATGTTCCAAGCCACAATGGGTGAATCAATCGTCGGTAAGGCCCAAGAAAACGGCTTTTTGGATATCAAGGTGACCGACTTCCGTGACTACACCACCGACAAGCACAATCACGTTGACGATGCTCCGTTTGGTGGTGGGGCGGGGATGTTGCTACAACCACAACCAATTTTCGATGCTATGGACGCGATTGATAAGGAAATCGAAGGCAAGTATCCTAAGGGCCGCGTGATTTTGATGGACCCTGCCGGCCGGCGTTTTGACCAACACTACGCAATGGAGCTGGCACAAGAAGAACACCTGACCTTCATCTGTGGCCACTACGAAGGTTATGACGAACGGATCCGCGAGCTGGTGACCGACGAAGCATCACTCGGGGATTACGTCCTGACTGGTGGTGAGCTCGCTGCGATGGTGATGATCGATGCGACCGTCCGTTTCGTACCGGGCGTCCTCGGCAACATGGCTTCTCCAATGGGTGATTCCTTCAGCAACGGCCTGCTTGAACACCCACAATACACCCGTCCCGCTGACTTCCGCGGTATGAAGGTGCCTGAAGTTCTGACAAGTGGAAACCACCAAAAGATCAAGGAATGGCGGATGCGTGAATCATTGCGTCGGACATTAGAACGTCGCCCTGATTTGCTTGAAACCGCCAAGCTGACCCGGGAACAAGAAATCATGCTCCAAGACCTCAAGTTAGAACAAGATCCGGACCTGCCAGATTAGGGAGAAGATCAGTGAAAAAATTACTTCAAAGACTTTTCCTCAAGCAGGATCCTTCAGTTTACCAACAAAAGGATGCCAAGTTGACGCCTAGTCTGCGCACGATTGACCTGATTGGACTGGGGACGGGGATGGTAGTCGGCACCGCGATCTTCACTTTGCCGGGGATTGTGGCCGCTGAGCACACGGGACCCGCTGTACCGCTCGCCTTTATTGCAGCTGCGATTGGTGCGGGCCTGTCCGCTTTAGCCTATGCCGAGACTTCCTCCGTGCTGCCATTTGCGGGCTCCGCATTCTCCTGGATCAACGTCTTGTTCGGTGAATTCCTCGGCTGGATCGCTGGCTGGGCGCTGTTAGCAGAGTACTTCATCTCCGTGGCCTTCGTGGCGTCGGGCTGGTCTGCTTACATGCGCGGATTTCTCAGCAGCCTCGGGGTCAAATTTCCGACTGCGCTGGCCGGTGGGTTCGATCCACACCAGGGTTCGTACGTCGATATTTTAGCGGCATTCGCCATATTGATTGTTGGGATCTTGATCTCACGGGGTGTTCACCAAGTTTCCAAGATTGAGAATTTCATTGTCTCGATCAAATTATTGGTAATCATCTTGTTCGTTATCGTTGGTGCAACCGCCATTCAGACGAAGAACTACACGCCATTTATCCCCGCATACCGTCCTGGTACGACATTCGGCGGCTGGCAGGGGATTTTGGCCGGGACTGCGCAAATCTTCATTGCCTACGTCGGCTTCGATGCGATCGCGGCTAATACGGCTGAAACGCGCAACCCACAAAAGACGATGCCCCGCGGATTGATCGGCACCCTGGTACTTGGAACCTTCTTCTTTATCGCCGTCTCACTCGTTCTGGTGGGGATGTTCAAGTACTCGAGCTACGCCAATAACGCTGAACCCGCTGCCTGGGCACTCCGTCAGTCTGGACACTATCTGACGGCTAATCTCCTGTCCGTTGTTGCGATTGTTGGGATCTTCTCCGCTTTAATCGCAATTCTGTTGGCCTCATCACGTCTGATCTACGCGTTCGGACGTGATGGTTTACTGCCACAGTTCCTTGGGGTAGTGGATGACAAGCACGTTCCAAGTCACGCGCTTTGGATTATTACCTTCCTCGCCATGATCCTTGGTTCCGTCTTCCCATTCACATTCCTGGCGACCCTGGTTTCAGCCGGTACCCTGGTGGCCTTCATTTTCGTCTCACTGGGGATCTACGCACTACGGCCACGAGAGGGTAAGGACCTGCCAGATGCACAATTCAAGATGCCTCTGTACCCAGTTCTGCCAGTTGTCTCAGCGCTGTTCTCCGTTGTGATCTTCTGGGGATTAAACCACGATGCGAAAATCATGATGCTGTGGTGGTTTGTGATCGGGGTAGTGATTTACTTCGTTTACGGAATTCGTCACTCAAATATCAATAAACATCATGATTAACCCTTGAAAGTCAGGGGCAAATAATGTTATAGTATTTATTGGCTATTTTAGCCGTGATTAACGGTATTCCGCTGCCCAGACGGACATGAATGTCGGCGAAAGGAAAGAAATTTTTATGCGTCAAAACAAGTTAATCGAAAAGATTACTTCAGCTCAATTACGTGATGATGTTCCAGCATTCCGTGCTGGTGATACTGTTCGTGTTCACGCCAAGATCGTTGAAGGTACTCGCGAACGTATCCAAATGTTCGAAGGTGTTGTTATCAAGCGCCACGGTGCTGGTATCAGCGCTACTTACACCGTTCGTAAGATCAGTAACGGTGTTGGTGTTGAACGTACTTTCCCAGTACACTCACCACGTGTTGCTAAGATCGAAGTTCTCCGCCATGGTCGTGTACGCCGTGCTAAGTTGTACTACTTACGTGCACGTACTGGTAAGGCAACTCGTATTGCTGAACGTCGTCAAGACCTCGAAAAGTAATCCGAGTTATATCGGCTCTTTGTCAAATCGTATTGGTGAAGAGTTATAGCTACCTCCAAAATGGAGGT
>JAUMUE010000004.1:9176-59579 GCA_030530845.1 Limosilactobacillus sp. | reverse complement strand
AAAATTTCCTTTTTGGATTGCATGATAATCTTCTTCATCAAGAATAGCAGGGTAGCTGTCATTTTTGTGAGTCCAATTGATGTAACGATGAATATTCTTATCGATTCTGTCCTTGTATTCAGAATGTAGAAGAATGGTTTGTAACCACATTTCATCTGGACAGAAAGCAGTTTCAAAAATATGTTGTAAATCTTCTCGTTTATCGAATTTATCGATTGCAAATTGCAAAGCATCACGAGGAATGTCAATCCATTCTTGACCTGAATAAATGTAATCATCAGGCAAATTGTACTTCTTCAGTTTGTTTACTCTTAAGATTAGTTGGAAGAGGATCAAAAGTCGGTGATAGATTTTACCGAATGTAGTTCTGCGGTTGATTTGGTTGTAGTTAAAGTAGAATTTAGCACCCCACAGGACATTTTCTCCAGACTTAGTCTTATCCATTGCACGGAAGTAGTCCATGTAGATAGTATTATCGTTATCAAAGAAGTTGTAGATTTCCTCAGGTGACTTAAGAGGATAGTCTTGTCCGGAAATCAAGTGGAAGTACATATTTTCCGGATCTTCGAGGGCTAACTTCATTAACTCAACGGTAGCCGCTGTTATGTTATAGCTGGACCACTTTATATCATATTTGTAAAGAACGTGAACTTGTTCTTTTTGTTCAAAATAATTGGCTTGTTCATCTGTCAGTTTGGTCTTGATATCAAGGTGAATATAAACATTAAAAGTAGGAGTGAGCAGGTCACAAAGCTTCTCAAGTTGGTCAATATCCTTGTGAGCCAAAATTAAAACTGCTTGCAATGCATGAACCTCTTTTCGTATTAATCAGTGACAATTATACCATAGTAAAATAATCAGACACGACAATTATAAATGCTGTTATATAAAGGATGTAACCGTTTTAATTTATTGTTGCAATCCTTTTCAGACTATAGCAATCTATTTAACGGTAAAAAAGGTTTTACTTTGAAGGAGAGTGAAATTATGTTCAAATTTTTGAAGCCATCACCTGATGCTGCTGAAAAGGTTGCTCCTGACCGCCTCAAGTCAGTCTACCAACGCAAGCAACTCGGTGTTTTATTGGCAACTTGCTTTACTTACATCGGTTACTACATCATTCGTTTAGTATTTACCACTGAACAAAAGTCAATCATGCAACAATACGGATTTAGTTTGGGCCAAGTTGGTTTGATCTTATCCACATTCGGTATTGGTTACGGTATTGCCAAGTTATTCATGGGTGCATTATCAGACAAGTCAAATACCAAGGTGTTTTTGGCATTTGGTCTCTACGTTTCATGTATCTTGAACGCATTGCTGGCATTCTCACGTAACTTCTACGTTATTATGTTCTTGATGCTGTTTATTGCCATTACCCAAGCAATGGGTGCTCCAGCTTGTCAACGTCAAATTAGCATCTGGTTCTCAAAGTCTCACCGTGGTGTGATCTACTCCATCTGGTCTTCTGCTCACAACGCCGGTGCGTTCTTCTGTGTTGCTACGATTCAATTGGCATCTTACTTATTCACTAATTCATTACCAGCAGTGTTCCTTACTGCTTCGGTAGTTTCTGCTATTATTGCTACTTTGATGCTGATGATCAACTCAGAACGTCCAGAAACTGAAGGTCTTCCAAACATCACTGAATACAGTGGTCAAGTTGAATTAACTGAAAGTGGTAAGTCTACTGCTCAATCTGTATCTGACAGCTCTTTGCTTAACACTTTTGTTCACGATATTTTGATGAACCGTGTTGTCTGGGCTGTTACTCTGACTTCAATGTCCATCTACCTTGTTCGTTATGGTATCATGAGTTGGATTCCTAGTTACTTGCCAACTAAGGGATTCAGTGACGGTTTCGCAAAGTGGTTAGTTGGTATCTTTGAATTCTCAGCTGTTCCCGGTGTTATCATCATGGGACTTATCTCAGATGTGCTCAAGGGTCGCCGTGCATTAGTTTGTTTCTTCTGTACTCTTGGTATGGCAGCTTGCTTGGTTACGTACTTTGCTATTGTAAACCACGCAGTTATCGTTGCTACTCTGTTGATCCTTGGTACTTTGATTTACGCACCATTGACTCTTGTTGGTTTGATGGTCAACGAAGCTGTTCCTAAGTACGCTGTTGGTTTATCTACCGGTTTCATGGGCTTCTTCCAATACGTATTCGGTGAAACTGCGGCCACTGCTTTGATCGGTCAATTAGTCGACAAGTACGGTTGGGGTGCAAGTGCTACTACTATCTACACAGCAACTGCTTTTGCCATCCTCTTGCTTATCTACCTTGTATTCAAGGAACGTAAGATTATGAAGATGGAAGAAGAAAAGTAATTATCTGATTGAATAGCCTCTGCCTGGTAAGGGTGGAGGCTATTTTAATTTAAACAAAAGCAGTCAGATAATATATCTGACTGCTAGTTGTGTTGATACACTTCAATATTTTAACGAAGATAGGAAATTATAAAATAAGGAAATGTGATGTTAAATTTTGTGTTTGTACTTAAATTCAATGTACAGGAAGAAGATAATACAGATAGTTGCGGAGATAGCAACCAACCAGAATGCACCGTTCCAATTGTTAGATCCAACAATCTTACCGATACCGTATGAGGCAGCAACTTCACCAAAGGCATATCCAAAGAATCCGGAAAGGCCGATACCACCTGCAACAGATTCAATTGGCAAAACATCCATAATAACGATTCCCATTAAAACTTGTTGTGCGTAAATAGAAATCCCCAAAATACCTAAGATGACGTAGATTAAAGTGAGATTTTGTGACATTGCATAAATAGGTGTGAGAATAAGAACAATAAGAGAAGTTGCAATTGTGATTGGTACTCTACGACCTTTTAACACTTTGTCAGAGTAAAGTCCGATGAGAATGGTTCCTGGAATAGCAGCATATTCAAAGATTGTGAATCCAAGATTTGTTGTGCTTGAGGAGAATCCCTTACCGGAACTGAGGTAAATTGGAATCCAATTTTCAATACCGTATCTGAGAATGTAAGAGAAGGCATTCATTATACAAAAAGCCCAGACAAGCGGATTTCTCAGAATATTATCACGAAAGGCAGCCCAAGAAGAACTGTGCTTGATATTCTTTTTCTCATCCTTATTAACCTTTGGAAGACCAACAGATTCAGGTGTGTCGACACCCATCATCATGACGATAATGGCCATGATGATTGAGATAACTGATGGAATCATAAAGATGTTGTGAATGTGTGAAGCACCATATGTCGCAATAATCGTGGAAACAATTAATGATGCTGTACCTGAACCGATATTGTGTGAGATATTCCAAGTACTAGTTGCAGTACCCAGATTTTCAGCGTTAAACCATGTTGCCAATGATTTTTGACAGCTAGGTCCACCAAAACCTTGTGTTACACCTACAAAGGCCATTAACACACAAATAAGGGCGAGATTGTGAGTGTATCCAAATAATAAATTGAAAATAGCTGAAAGAATAAGACCTACACCCACAGAAAAACGAGGATTCAAACGGTCAACAAGAAGACCAACAAAGAACTTACCGATACCGTATGAAATAGCAAGCACTGATAAAACTAAACCTATGTCAGCTGTAGTAAAGCCTTCATACTTAATAAGACTTGGGGATGACGGGGTAAAGTTAGACTTGACTACATAGTAAGCTGCATAAGCTAAGATGGTGCTTACAAGTATCCGAGTCTTGTACTTCAAAAATGCATTTGCCTGTTTGTCTTCAGGGACAGTGTAATCCGCTGGAGAGCTAGGCAATAACCAATGAAACATATCTGATCACTCCTAGGTGAAATATTTTGCGGTAAGCGTTTACATAGCTTACAGGAGCATTATAGCAAAACAAAGCAAAAAAACAATTTATGTCTAATTTTATTTTGAGCGAAAATCTGATTTTTAAAGAATTAAAAAATCAATGAAGTTTATTCAATGTAAACAGCGTGGTTCTCAAGCCATGTTCACATCTAAATGCATATGGTATAATTACCTTTTGTTTGAGCAAAATTTTATTCATTGTGAATAAATGTCTAAAATTAAAATAAAAAATGGTTTGAATAACTTAAGAGATGACCTGAACCCCTAAAAATTTAAGACAAATCAAGTTTTGGGCCAGTACTATCATAATTAAGTATAATTTGGTTGAATCCATAATAAATTGGGAGGGCTTATGAAAGAAAAATATATAAAAAGCAACATAATGAATGATGCTTTAATATGCTTAGCTTTAGTTAGTGTTGCTTTATTTACTAACTTTTTTTATTTTAGAACCGGATCTATCGAGGGAGCACATGATTTAGCATTTCATATGCAAAGAGCAAATAACCTAGTAGAAAATTTGAGACATCTTAATTTTAATCCTTATATAAATACATATTCATTTAATCAGGTTGGATCTGCAGTTGCGTCTTGTTATCCCAATTTAGTAATTTATATTTGGTCCATTTTCCTATTAGTTTGTGGAAATATAGTTTTAGATTATCAGATATTATTGTTATTAACGACATTTATCATATTATTTTCTACATATTACGGATTCCTATCAGTTTTTCCAGGTAAAAAGTTAGAAGCATTTATAGCTTCGGTGTCATATTCTTCTAGCTCACTAATTGGTTTTTATCAATATGTTTCTGGAGACTTAGCAGCTGTATGGGCGATGGGATTACTACCATTAGCTAGTGCGGGTCTCTACCATTTAATAAAAGATAATCGTTATAAAATGCTCACTATATCCATGAGCTTGATCTTTTTGTCTCATTTGCTGAATTTTTTACTTACATCAATAGTATTCGCTCTAATTGTTGTCATAAATTATGACAAATGCACAAAAAGAATGTGTTTTTCCTTGTTAAAAGCGATTGGATTGACAATTTTAATTACTAGCGTTTTCTGGATTAAATTATTAATGATTTTGATATCAGGACCAATTGCAACTCCAAGGGCTTTGGGATTGCTACTTCCTATAAATCTGAAAATTTGGATACAATCAGCTAAAACGTTTTCTTATAATTGGAATTTAAGCATTATTGCTATTGTCGGTCTATTCCTAGGTGTTATATGGTGTAAGAAATTGTCTAGTCCATTGAGAACATGCTTAGTTGTTTCGCTGTTATTGGTGTTCTTCTCTACAGATTTTATGCCATGGGATCTTTTTAACCGTACTCCAATATCGATTATTCAGTGGGTTAATAGATTGATGGTTTTTCCGGAACTAACTGGATGCATTTTGTTTGCTGTGATTTCACTTGATGTTTTTTCTAATAAATTAAGTTCAGTCAAGCCAATTGTATTTTTGTTTGTTATGATTATTGTGCTTGGAATTAATTACAAAAATCAAAAAAATCTTTACGATTTCTCTCAAGGGGACACGTTTATTTCGTCACCTTGGACGTCATCAAACAACTTGCCTTGGAGAGAAGAGAAGCTTAGCTACAAAATTACAAATCACAAGCAAGAGCGTAATATTCTTTTCTATCATGACGTCACTGATTATCTGCCCAAACGTACAGTATCAGTCTTTAATGAAATTCAATATCCACATCGAATGGCTATATATAATAATGGTATGGCTTTTAAGGTTCATACTAGACCAATTCCAGATGGAGCCATTATGAAATTTAATGCAAATAAATCATACGAGAGTGTAGAACTTCCATTTGTTCTCTACAACCATATGTACAAAATTTGGGTAGATGGAAAGAAATCATCACTCAAAATTGGTGCTCATAATCTTGTTGAACTTAAAAATGTTAATTTTGGGGGTCATACTGTTAAGGTTGAATTTGCATATACTAGGCTAAATGTTGTAAAAATGATTTCATATTTGATGTGTATAGCAGGAATCGTTATGCTGACGTACCCTAATATTTTGTTTAAAATGAAAAATTAGTCTAAAGACGAATTTGATCCGATCCAATCAATTGGATTTCTCAATTATTGGGGTTCAGATCAAATGGGAGAGAGAAATGATGATGATGAACACATTTTATTTAAAAATTAGGAAGTCCATTGATAGGTTAACCTTATCTTTGGTGTTTATATGTATAGCATTTTTTACAAATGCACTATATTTTAAGACTGGGTCTATCGAAGGAGCACATGATTTAGTATTCCATTTTCAAAGAGTACATAATCTTGTAGAGAATATTAATCGTTTGCATTTTAATCCTTTACTTAATACGTATTCTTTTAATCAGTTTGGATCCGCTGTTGCATCGTGTTACCCTAATTTGGTTACTTATTTGTTCGCTATTCTTATCATTATTCTTAAGAATCAAGTACTTGCCTATCAGTCCTTAATGATATTAACTAATCTTATCGTATTGGTAAATACATACATTAGCTTTAATTTGGTGTTTGTGGGGAAGAAGAAAGAAGCATTCTTGACATCAGTTGCTTATTCTTCTTGCTCTTTAGTAGGCTATTACCAGTATGTTTCAGGAGATTTAAGTGCAGTATGGGGTATGGGATTTTTGCCGCTAGCTAGTGCTGGACTTTATCACCTCGTAAAAAATAATAGATATAGACTGCTCGCATTTTCAATGAGCACCATATTTCTTTGTCATTTATTGAGCTTTATAATTATTTCGTTCACTTTTGGACTTGTTGTATTGATCAATTACGACAGGCTTAATGGTACTTTATTTATTAGCTTACTTAAGGCCATCGGAATAACTATTTTAGTCACTAGTATTTTTTGGATAAAAACATTAGTGATTTTGCTATCTACTAAGCTTTATGTTCCTGGAGATATAGGCCTTTTATACCCAATTGACTTGAAAACCTTATATCATTCAATTAAATCATTCAGCTATAATTGGAATCTAAGTATTGTCGCTATTATGGGTATAGTAGCTGGAATTATTTCGTTTAAAATATTATCTAACGTGCTGCGTAGTTGCTTGATTGCTTCACTGATGATTATATTCTTCTGTACTGGTTTCATGCCATGGGATTTTTTTGCCAAAACTCCAATTGCAATAATTCAATGGGTCAATAGACTAATGATTTTTCCGGAATTAACTGGATGCGTTCTTTTCTCGGTTATCATTCTGAAAATTTTCTCTAATAAATTAGCAAAAGCAAATAAGATTGTATTTGTTCTTTCAATTTTCTTACTTCTAGGCCTAAATTATAAACTTCAGAGAAATCTTTATGGGTATTTTCAAACAGACTCATATGTTACAACAGAACATGATGCTACTCACAGTCTAAGATGGACGGAACCCATTAACAGCTATAAGTTGAAAAATAATGATCAAGTTGAGAATATCTTACGATACCAAGATATCTCTGACTATACACCTTCCAAAACTATTTCAGTATACTTGAAAATTCAGTATCCTGATCACAATGCCATCTTTAACAACTCTGCATCCTTCAAAGTCCACACCACCCCAATTCCTGATGGTGCGATCATGAAGTTCAATGCCAACAAGTCATACAAGAACGTGGAACTTCCATTCATCTTGTACAACCACATGTACAAAGTGACGTTGGACGGACACAAGGTTGATACTGTGATTGGACCACATTCACTGGTTCAACTTAATAACCTCAAGAAGGGTCACCACACGGTAAAAGTTGTCTACTCTAACATCAAATTAAATATTATGAAGATTATTTCATATGTTCTGTGTGCCACAGGATTGGTATTGCTGATCAAACCTGATTGGATCACGCGTTTGAAAAAATCATAATTAAAATAGCTCTACAGCTTTATGGTTGTAGAGCTATTTTAATTTCGTTCATAAATGGTTTAGTGAGAAGGGTTGCGTAACAGTTAACAATCACTTGATATTTTGCTAAAATTGTATTGTATGAAATTTTGATGCATAAAATATAAAAAAAGTTAGGAAGGTTTCGTTATGAAAGAAAGACAACGCTGGTTACTTCGGAAGACTACACTGGGTTTGGCATCAGTCTTCTTCGGTACGTTCACGTATTCTGTGTTAAATAATCAATCAGTTAAGGCTGACACACAAGATCAATCACAAGCGAGTGAAGTCGATCAAAATAGTCAGCAGGCTGTCAATGCGCAAAGTATTCAAAGTAATCAAGTCGTTTTGGCAGATACAAATGCGACTACGCAAAGTACATCTCCAATTACGAATGTTAGAGTTCGTGAATATCAAGGTAACCCATATCTTTCCTTCACTTCTACAACCAAGCTGAGCGAAGGGGATAAACTTATCCTTGATTTCACTTACAACAATAACCACGAAGTTTACACTATGACTGTTGGTAAGTCGGTTGGTAACTTAGCTCACTTTACATTTGATGGTATGAGCGAGGATGAAGTTCCAGATGTATTTAAGTCTGACCACACAACAAATGTAGAACAGGATGACGGATCTACTAAAGAAGTTAAGTACAACAATCCTGATGATGCAATGCCAGCAATTCGCCTTAATGTTTCATCAGCAAACGCCTCAAGTGCATTCTACTTGGACAGATCAGTTACAGGGGATGATTTGACTGTCAAAATTGGTTCTACAGTTGACGGTAATACTGTTTCTCCAGAAGACGGTTCATCTGTCTCATTTACGCCAAATGTTCAAAAGAAAGCACTGGCTGAAGAATTAGCTAAGGAAAATTCTACTAAAGCTAGCGATGCATATACTAAGGCTGACGATGACAAGAAGACTGCTTATGAAACAGCTTTGGCAAATGGTAAGTCTGTATTTAACAATTCTTCATCTACTCAGGATGAAGTTAACGCAGCTACAACCCAACTCCAAACTGCATTAGCTGATCTTAATGGATCAAGCACTACTCAAGTTAACAAAGAAAATCTTGCTGCAGAAATCGCTAAGGAATCTACAGTTAAGGCTGGTGCAAATTACTACAACGCTTCAGACGCTAAGAAACAAGCATATGATGACGCATTAGCATCTGCAAAGACTGTTAACAGCAATGAAAGTGCTACTCAAACTGAAGTAGATAACGCTACTACAGCCTTACAAAACGCCACCTCAGCATTGGATGGGACTGCAACTGACAAAACAAATCTTGCTGCAGAAATCGCTAAGGACCCAACTGTTAAGGAAGGATCAAGCTACTACAACGCTAGTGCGGCATCCAAGAAAACTTATGATGATGCTTTAGCAGCTGCCCAAAATGTAAACAACGATGGCAATGCTACTCAAACGGCAGTTGACAATGCAACTCAAACCTTAAAGAATGCAGCAGCTGCATTGGATGGAACTGCAACTGACAAGAGTGCACTTCAAACAGCTATCAACAACGATGCAACCGTAAAGGCAGATCCAAAGTACTACAACGCCACTGATGAAAAGAAGCAAGCATACGAATCTGCATTAGAAGCTGCAAAGGCAGCTAACACCAAAGCTGATGCAACGCAAGCAGATGTAAATAACGCAACTACTGCACTTCAAAACGCTGCTTCTGCATTGGATGGAACTGCAACTGACAAGAGTGCACTTCAAACTGCAATCCAGAATGACTCTACAGTTAAGGCTGGCTCTAGTTACTACAACGCCACAGAAACTGCAAAAAAGGCATACGATGATGCTTTAACCGCTGCTCAAAACGTGAATAACGATGCTAACGCTACTCAAACCGAAGTTGACAATGCAACTAGTGCTTTGAATAGTGCTGCTTCTGCATTGGATGGTAAAGCAACTGATAAGACTAATCTCCAAACTGAATTAGCTAAGGAAGACGCCACTAAGGCAACCGACGCATACAAGAATGCCTCCGCTGAAGCTAAGAAGGCTTACGATGATGCACTGGCAAACGGTCAGACAGTCAATGCCAACACTGCAGCCAGTCAATCTGATGTTGATTCCGCAACCCAAGCCCTCAAGACGGCTCTGGCCGGCTTAGACGGCAAGGCAACACCAGAAGCATCTGACAAGACTGCACTTCAAGCAGAATTAGCTAAGGAAGACGCCACTAAGGCAACCGACGCATACAAGAATGCCTCCGCTGAAGCTAAGAAGGCTTACGATGACGCATTAGCAAACGGTCAGACAGTCAATGGCAACACTGCAGCCAGTCAATCTGATGTTGATGCGGCTGTTCTGAAGCTTCAAAGCACACTCCAAAACTTGGATGGTCAAGCTCCAGAACAAACTTCAACTTCAGCTTCAAATTCAAGCTCAACTGCTCAAACTACCACTTCAACTGCAACAACTGCTCAAACTGGTGAAAAAGTCGCACAAACTGCAAGTCAACCAGCTGCTACTGCAACTAATAAGACGTCAAACAAGAACACAACTCTTCCACAAACTGGATCTGAAACATCATTCGGTGTAATGGCCCTCGGCTTATTACTCGCAATGTACGGACTCACTGGTCTCAAGAAGAGAAACTAATGTCATACGAAAAACGTTAGGCGAAAATGCCTAACGTTTTTTTGTTTTAAAAATTTTTAAAAAGCCAATCTTTACTTATAGTTCATCTGTCACAAATAACCATTCTAAGTACCATTCCAAATAAAAAACATGTAAATAAACGAAATGTTTCACGTATTTTTATTAAAATGAATGTTGTAATAAAGCTGATGTAGAGCATTAACATTTATTTCATCAAGCTATAATAAAGAGCTTTTTCACAAAGTTTTTATTTTATAGTGTATTCGTTTTCAAAAGTAGTATAATTTTTTTGAAAGGTGTTATACAGATAGTAAGGAGATGTTGATATGACACAAAATGATAAGCCTAAGAAGAAGGGCGCACCATTTATCACTCAACTTGGTATTTTTATTTCCATTTTATGGGTTTCTAGCATTATTTCTGAATTATGTTCCAAGAGTTTTACGGTGCCAACCCCTGTTATTGGGTTAATTATCCTTTACGTATTGCTGACGTTTAAGATTGTCAAGCTCGAATGGGTTGAAGACTTCGGTATGTTCCTGATTGGGATTATCGGATTCCTCTTCGTCCCATCTGGTATCCAAATTGCCAACTACCTCAATGTTTTGGCAAAGGAAGGTATCCAAATGATCTTCGTTATCCTGGTAGCCACTGTTGCGCTTTTGGTTATCACTGCATACGTAGCTCGTTTTATCATCGCAATTCACAAGAAGATTGTTGGAGGTGGCAATGATGACTTTGACTAGTACGTTAGCATTACCATTCACTGGTATTTTTATTTCTGTTATTGTTTTCTTGATTGGTCAATGGCTGTTCAAGGTCACTAAAGGTTTCTTCCTTTTCCAACCACTGCTGTTCGGTATGGTATTAGGGATTGTTGTTTTGATCATCTGGGGTAAGATGGCGGGTATGCCTACTGCTAAGGTATACACCCAATTCTACAAGCCAGGTGGTGACATCATTTTCTGGTTCTTGAACCCAGCAACTATCGCCTTCGCTATTCCTCTGTACAAGCGTAATGACGTATTCAAGAAGTACTGGTTTGATATTATTCTTACTTTGATTATTTCCAGTGTTCTCTTCTTCTTCCTTGTACTTGGTGTATCAAAGTGCGTTGGCTTATCACGTTCATCTACAGCGGCTATCTTGCCACAAGGTGCTACTACCGCGATCGCCATGCCTGTTGCTACTGCTATCAAGGGTAACGCCGCTGTTACTGCTATGGCCTGCATCATTAAGGCTGTCTTTGTTTACGCATTGGCAGACTTCTTCATCAAGGTCTTCCGTCTCCAAAAGTCCAAGATTGGTCTTGGTTTAGGTCTCGGTACTGGTGCCATGGTGGGTTCAGCTAAGGCATTGGAAATCGGTGATGTCGAAGGTGCGATGGCTTCCGTCTGTGTCGTTATCTTGAGTATCGTCGTGGACTTTGTTGCTATCCCATTCGCACACTTATTCATGTAATATCCAAAAAAGTCGCCTCGTGCGGCTTTTTTTATTACCAAAATTCTCCTAAATACAAAAGCCACGCAAGCAAGGAGTGAACTGCTATGAGAATCCACGTCTTACAACACACAACAAATAAAGGAACTGGTGAAATCACCGTCAATGATGATTCATACCCATTCGACCAGAATTCGTTAAAGCAAACTGCTGAAGAAATCATCGATCACGGAGTTCCAGAAGCAAACCGGGACTTCTTATACAGAATTTTGGATTACATCGCGGAATAAGATCAGAAAAAAGTTTGCTCATTATCGTTCAAACGTGATAGAGTTGAAAGCGAGATATTTATAGGGGAGGATGCTGCGAGATGGCTGATAAGTATGAGCAAATCAAGTCTGCTTTGTCCGAGCCGGCGATGAATGCGAAGTTGTTTGCATGCCGGTTTGGTCTTGAAGCTAAGAAGCATCGCGTATTGACTAATGGACGGGCGAGTCGTCACCCGTATCCAGCCAATTTACGGACGCGTCAGTACAACATTTACTTAAACTCTGGGTTCACCGATGACATGATCGACTTCGAGACGCCACCGGTAGTAGGTAGCAAGAAGGCCGTCGATAACCTTAAGATGCTCGAGCAGGTCATGATCAACCACCTGCAGTCTGACGAGCGTCTATGGCCATTAAGCATTGCGCCATCTCCATACATTGAAGACCTTGATTTCTTAAAGGACTTCTTTACCAAAGAGTGGGATCGTGAATCACGTGACTACCTTGCTAATAAGTATGGGATTGCCAAGGAAATCATGGGGGACGTCCACATCAATTTCGGCCTGGACGATGATTTGATTAGTGAAATCTACACGCGGTTTTACACCACTGACTTTGACACAGAAGCGCAATTCCGCAACCACCTTTACTTTAAGATGTGTCAGGTCTACTACATCCACCAGTGGCTTTTCACATACCTATTTGGTGCGAGCCCAGTGACCGAAGAGATGTCTGATAGCTTCTCTAAGGACATCGAATTGCCGGTCCGCAGTATCCGTGCAAACGAGGACGGGGATGACAATATTGTTGGCGAACGTGTCAATTACAACTCACTGAATGAGCACGTGAACCAGTTGCAAGAATTCCTCGACAACGGGACATTTTACAGTCTGAAGGAATTCTTCGGTCCAGTTCGTCTCCGTCATCACAATCACGACATGCGTGATCTTAAGGGCATGATGGAGCAGGGGGTTGATTACCTCGAATTCCGGAACTTCGACCTTGATCCACTTTCCCGTGCGGGTATCAGTGACGACACCCTTAACTTCCTGGAGTTACTTCTCCTGAACGCCATCGTGTCACCACTGCCTGATGACCTCGCTGACCGCCTCGCAAAGGCTCGTCAGATCAATAATGAGGTTGCGTTGCAAGCACCTAAGGAACAGACGGAATGGATGAAGGATGCTGCTATGGCTGTGATCGATGACTTACAAAAGTTTGTGGAAGACTTCAATGCGCCACGTGAATACCGGATGGCACTGACATTTGCCCGCCGGCGTGTAGAAGATCCATCACTGACCATCAGTGGACAATTAGCTGACCGGATTGAAAACAGCAATCCACTGTCACTGGGACTCAAGATCGCCAATGACCGCTATGCTGACATTATGGCCTTTCCAAATCCACTCCAGGCCATCAGCAAGGATTACTCAGTTGATATCCAAAAGCTGGTCAGAGCAGCGATCGAGTTGGGTGTCCAATTCGAGCTTGGTGAAGGTATCGTGACCCTGTCAGTAGGAGATCACAAGGAGTTCTACCAAGCAGAAGAAAGTCTCGACTTCAGCAAGGGTCCGCGCGACTTTGTACTGTCCGCCTTCCCAGAAGCAAAGGATTTCCAAGAACAATAACAAACGAGAAGGGACTGCGATTTCCGTGGTCCCTTCTTTCGAAAATGAGATGAATTAGTATGAGAACAATTGGAATTATCGGTCTCGGCCACGTTGGACGGCTTTTGGCACACCACCTGATCGCCACAGCATCTGTCGATAAGCTCGTCTTGATCGACCAACACGACGACCTGGCAGTGGGTGTCCAAGCCGACTTGGACGATGCATCGACCGCATTGCTGTCACAACCGGAAATTATCATTCAGGATTACGCTGCACTGCAGGATTCACAGGTCCTCGTGATCGCAATTGATGGCGGGGATGATAATCTTATAAAGACTGGACGGTCAATCATGGACATTGCCAGAAGGGTTAAAAGTTCCGGTTTTCATGGGATCGTGATCAACCTGACTGACCCCAACGAAGCAGTTGCGGGATTCTTGCAAGAACAACTCGCCTTGCCAAGCAAGCAGGTAATTGGTATTGGGACCGTTCTTGATACCGCCCGGATGCGTCGTGCCGTGGCAAATGTGGCTCAGGTGTCACCAGCAGCGGTCAGTGGCTTTGTTTACGGTCAACACGGCCACAACAAGTCCTTTGCCTGGTCAACGGTGCACGTCAATGGCCAGCCAATCGAAGAGACGATTAATGGACACAAACTTGACTCGAGTCAGCTGGCAATTCAAGCAGACTTAGACGGTTGGTACACAGAAAAGGGGCTGGGATACAATGCGGATGCGGTTGTTTCCTGGACAGCACGGATCATTTCCGCCATACAGACTGACGAACAGCTCGCACTTCCTATCGCCATTTTCCAACCCCAATACTCCACATACGTAGGTTTTCCCGCATTGATTGGACGACATGGCGTTGGGAACTTCATCTTGTGTCATTTATTACCAGTCGAGGAAATGGCGGTTAAAACAGCTGCAGACGAGATTCAGCAGCAATTATCATATTTGAGAGAATTAGAAGGGCAGGAATAATAATGTCAATTAAACGATTAGCGATTTTTTGCGGTGCACGTAATGGAAACGGTAAGGAATACCTTGTCGAAGCAGAAAAGGTCGGTGAATGGCTGACAGACCATCAGATCGAACTGGTCTATGGTGGTGGTAAGTATGGTTTGATGGGTGCGGTGGCTCGTGGTGCGCTCTTAAATGACGGTGTTGTTCACGGTGTTATTACCGAAAAGCTCAACGGCCGTGGTGTTGCAATGGAAGGTTTGACCAGCATGCAAGTGACCGAAAACATGGACAAGCGTAAGGAAAAGATGATGGAGATGGCTGACGGAATGATCGCCTTCCCTGGTGGACTCGGCACGATGGAAGAAATCATGCAAGCCGCTTCTTGGATGACGGTTGGTGATAACACCAAACCAGTCGCAATCTATAACTTCCAAGGGTTTTACGACGACTTAAAAAACCAGCTGTTCAAGATGAACCAAGCTGGCTTTCTGGAAGATTCCTTCTTTGAAAATGTGTACTTCGGTGACAACATGGATGATATCCTGCACTACATGGAAATTTTCCATGCGCCACACTACCGGACGTACGAAAAGTAATTTAAAATAAAAAAACGCTGTGGTGCAGCGCTACATAGTTATTTAACTGGTTGAATCTTGTATACTTGGTCGTCGGCTTCGTCAGTCAATGAGATTGGGCGTTGTTCGTTGGCCCGAATCGTGATGTGGTAGCCGAACTTATCAAGAAATACTAACTTGTCTTCCTGGATTAATTGAACGGTAGCAGGAATGATTTGGTTATCAATTCCTAATTTTAATTCTGGGGAAATGGTAATCCGATGTGAACGACCCCGTTCTTGGTCATAATATTGCCAAGTGCCAGTGTAAAAAATTGGTAACGCTGTGGCGGTGCTACTATTCTTCGCGCGGCTGAAACCCAAAGTGCTGCTGAGTCCAGCCACTAAGCCCGCGCCGAACAGTAACATTCCCTTTTTCTTCATATTCACATCTTCCCCTCAAGTAGTAAATGATAAGTAAATTAACTTCTAGGATAATTATACACACATTTATGTTATATAAAGATTTCATTTCTGTTAAAAAGCAGAAATAATTGGTAAAATTAATTGTAACAATCGTATCTAATGTAAAAGGAGCGTTATAGGATATGTTAAAACTTGGTGTTATTGGTACGCACATTATTACTGATCAAATGTTGGACGCAGCGAAGACGACTGGTAAGTACGAATTGACTGCAGTTTACTCACGGACAATGGAACGGGCGAAGGAATTCGGCCAACCATATGGCGCTACTGAATTCTACGACGATCTCGACACTTTCTTTGCAGAAGGTGACTTTGACGTGGTTTACGTGGCTTCTCCTAATAGCTGCCACTACGAACAAGTGCGCAAGGCAATCGAGAATGATAAGTTCATCATCCTCGAAAAGCCTGCGTTCGTGAACCCATCACAATTCTCCGCAATCGAATCACTCCTGGCTGCTCACCCAAAGGCACGCCTGGTTGAAGCTGCTCGCCACATCCACACCCCAATTTTTGAAAAGGGTCTGGAAAAGGTCGAAGAAATGAAGAAGGACCACATCCAAGGTGCTACAATTACTGTCATGAAGTACTCATCACGTTATGACAATGTCTTGGCTGACCAAAAGCCATATCCAAACATCTTCACGCTCGACTTTGCCGGTGGTGCATTGATGGACCTCGGTGTCTACGCCGTTTACGGTGCCGTGACCTTCTTCGGCGAACCTGACACTGTGGTTTACTACCCAACCATCGCTAAGAGTGGCGTTGATGCCAAGGGTGTTGCAATCTTAAACTATGACAAGTTCACTGTCACTCTGAACTTTGGTAAGACTGCTAACTCCCACTTGGATTCCGAAGTATACGGATTGAAGGACACCCTGGTATTCGATAGTATCTTTGAAACACAAAAGGTGACCTACTACGACGCCGACAAGACCGCGCACCCATTTGATGTGCCAGTCGAAAAGAATTCTATGACTGATGAAATGAACGACTTCGCAGCACTCTTCACTAACCCTGATGACCCTGCCCAAGTCAAGAAGTACCAACGCTGGATGGACCTCTCCCGGACCGTTAACTCCGTAATGTACTCACTTCGTCAATCAGCTAACTTAACTTTCCCAGCAGATAACGACTAAGAAGAGGATGATAATCGTTGATCGAACAATTTAAGGAACACTTTGATAAGCTTTACCAACAACCAACTGCGATCCAGACAGCAGTAGCAGACGCTCTGGCTGGGGATGATTCAGTTTTGGGAATCGCACCGACTGGATCAGGTAAGACCCTGGCATTCACGCTGCCACTCTTGCCTAAGGTGATGCCTGGGGATGGTACCCAAATCCTGGTATTGTCACCTTCACAAGAATTAGCTGTTCAAACTGCGCAAGTGATGCGTGAATGGGCGAACTTGATCGGTGTGAAGGTTCAATCACTGACTGGTGGTGCCAATTTACGCCGCCAGGTCAAGAATCTCCACGCACACCCAGATGTTGTTGTTGGTACTCCAGGTCGGGTACTCCACTTGCTCGACAACCACAAGCTTAAGCTGAGCCAACTGCAGGCGATGGTCATCGATGAAGCAGATGATATGTTGCAAGACGACACCCTGGCCGTGATTGAGGATATTGAGCGGGCTACTCCAATCAATACCCAACTGGCATTCTTCTCCGCTACCAAGTCACCGGTACTGGACCAACTTGGCGAAATGTTTGGTCGTCATGTCGACACCTTTGACGTCCGTGACACTGACCGTTCGCGTGGACCCATCCAACACGTCTACTTAGCAGCTCGGACGAATGCGCAAAAGGCTGCCACGCTCCGTCGCTTGGCAAGTTTGAAGGACTTTCGAGCGCTGGTCTTTTTCAACAGCACGCGGACACTTCATTATGCTGCCAGTCGTCTGACTCACGAACACGTTGCAGTCGGTACGCTCGGTGGCCGTCAACGCCAGACCGAACGGGAAAAAGCGATGCGGATGTTCCGCAAGCGCCAAATCAAGCTCCTCTTAACGACCGACTTGGCTGCGCGGGGGATTGATATTCCAAAGCTTCCTGGTGTAATCAACTTCGACCTGCCCACCGAATCCAATACCTACGTTCACCGTTCAGGCCGAACTGGTCGGCAAGGGGAACGGGGGATCGTGGTCAATCTCGGGGATGATCATGATATCCGTGACCTGAAGAAGCTGGTTAGTGACCTGGATGTAGAAATTAAACAATTCTACATCGGACAAGATAAGCTGACCGACGAAAAGCCAGCTCCAAGTGCACCGGTAGTAAAGGACAAGCCGGTAGACCAAGTCAAGGGTCCCAAGTCATCAGCCAAGTCCACACCTGCAGAGCCATCTGCACCAAAGAAACGGCGCAAAAAGAAGAACCGCAAGAACAAAGGGATCCGTCTTAAGCACCGCCGGCAAAATTCGTAAAATCGAGAATATTGTCGCTTTACCTGACTAATCGTAAATGCGATAATATTCTTTGTCTGGTCCCATAGCATAATTGGATAGTGCATCCGCCTCCTAAGCGGTCGATTCCGGTTCAAGCCCGGATGGGATCATCTATGTAAATACTTGTGCACCCAAAGTTGAACGGCTTTGGGTGTTGCTATCTTGATAACGCAATTTTAAAAAATTCACAAAAGTGTTGTAAAATTAGAATGATGACTTGAAAAAAGGAGGGATTTTTGTGCAAGCACCATACTGCATAATGTTTTTACTTGGTACCCGGGCAGAGGCTTTGAAGCTCGCACCGGTAATTAAAATTATGAAAGCCAATGAGATGATTTGGCAGCCTGTGGTTGTTACTGCGCCATACTTGCAACAAAATGACCTTCTTTCTCAAGCCCTGGACTATTTACAAATTGAGCCAGACTTTGAACTGGCCACCGTCGACAAGAATGGTCAGCGGGTAGAAGAGCTCAGTCAGCTCTTGCACAACCTTGATAATGTGGTCAACGCAAGCCAGCCAGATATGTTGCTGGTGGTCGGGGATGCCTCGACTAGTCTGGCTGCCAGCCTGGTTGGTTTCTACCACCAGCTTCCCATCAGCCACGTCGAAGCTGGTCTGCGGACATACGACAAGCTTTCACCATTCCCAGATGAAATGCACCGTCGCCTGACTGATGACCTCGCTGACCTATATTTCGCTCCGACTGCACACGCACGGGACAACTTATTGGCCGAACACCACCCGGCAGAACGAATCTACGTCACTGGTAACACATCAATCGACATGGTCAATAACACTCTCGACCAACCATTTGATAGTGAACTCCTCGACCAGATTCCGGAAGATCACCGGATGATCATTTTAACCATGGAACGACCTGAAAATATTGGTGAACCAATGCGTGCGGTTTTCCATACCGTCAAGGATATCGTGGAGACCAACGAAGACGTCGAATTGATCTACCCCGTCTTCCCAAATGCCGATGTCGAATCGATGGCGGATGAAATTCTCGGTAAGCATGACCGAATCCACCTGATCAAGCCACTCGACCATGGTAGCTTCATCCACATGGCTGCCCGGAGTACCCTGATCATCACTGATTCCGGTAGTATCCAAGAAGAAGCGCCCGCACTCCATAAGCCGGTGCTCTTGCTGCGGGAAAAGACCGAACGACAAGAAGCAGTCGACTGTGGTGCAGTCAAAGTCGTGGGTACCAACCCAACTAGCATCCAACAGACCGTCTTTGACCTGCTTAACCACCATAAGGCTTACAAGCAGATGGCGGAAGCGGAAAATCGGTTCGGGGATGGACACGCCAGCGAACACATCTGTGCAATCATTGAGGACTATCTCCAACAACACTGATCTTTATCTCCAACAAAAATAGCTGTTAACGGAATTGCTCCGCTAACAGCTATTTTCTATTTCGCAATGTTTTTGTTGTTTTTGAAGATCAACCACTTGGAGAAGAAGTAGTTGGCAATCACAACGAAGACGTTATCGATGACTTTGACTACGAACTGACCGATTGGATCTCTAAAGCCGAGGAGGGTGATACCGATGTAGGTGATTGCAATATCGAGTATCAGCGTCAATCCCCGGTAGAAGAAGAAACGTAACAGTTCGACGAAGAAGTCACTGACTGTGGTGTAGTGTGATTCAAACACCCAGACCTTGTTGGTGAAGTAGGCGACCAGCACCGACATCACCCAGGCAATCACCGTCGCCACCATGTAGTTCCAGTGAATACCTGAGCTCAGGATTTGGAATGTCGCTAAATTCACAACAGTCGTCACAACACCCCAGAATAGGTAAGCAATAACGCTCTTATACTTGTTCCAGAGTTCTTTTATCATTTAACCATTCACCTTTTTTACTAATTCATCCGCAAATTGGTCGAGCTTCTTGACGGTTTCACCATCCGGCGCCAGGTTAACACGAACATCTTCGCTTCCTTTAGTCGCACCTGTTTCGGCGAAGGCCTTGTCAAATGCAGTCACGGCACGGCAGAAGTCATCGCCGTAAAAGACGTCACCAGAACCGGCAACACCGTAAACCTTGCCCTTCAAGTCTTCTTCCTTCAGATCTTCGTAAAAGTCCATTCCTTCTTCTGGGAGTGAACCTTCGCTGTATGTGTAAGGGCAGACCACACAAATGTCGACATCTTCAAAATCGGCAGGGTCAGCCACGGAAATTTCGTCGACGTCTACCTCAACGTCGCGGTCTTCTAATGATTCAGTGATTAAATCCGCAACATCCTTGTTATTACCAGTGATGGTTGCGTATACTACGAGAGCTTTCATTAGTAATGCCTCCAAATAAATATTCACTCTAAGTATATCATGCTTTTCGTGTCTACTGATCAGATAGTGGTATACTGTTTTAAGTAGAGTATCGAAAAGGAGAATCGATTTAATGATTACATTAAAATCACCACGCGAAATTGAAGCGATGGAAAAGTCCGGTGCTGCATTAGCCGGTATGCACCTGGGAATTCGGGAATTTATCAAGCCTGACATGTCGAGTTGGAAGATTGAAGAATTTGCCCGTAAGTACTTTAAGGCTGCTGGGGCTAAGGCAGAACAAATTGGCTTTGAAGGCTACAAGTATGCTACCTGTGTCTCCGTCAATGATGAAATTTGCCATGGCTTCCCCCGCAAGAACCTGATCCTGCGCAAGGGTGACCTCGTCAAAGTTGACACTGTTGTCAGCGTTGACGGTTTCTTCTCTGATTCTTGCTGGTCATATGCGATCGGCGAAGTGAAGCCAGAAATCAAGAAGTTGATGGACGTCACTAAGAAGTCCTTGTACTTGGGAATTGACCAATGTGTACCCGGAAACCGGATTGGTGACATTGGTGCGGTAATTCAAAAGTACACGGAAGAAGAAAATGGGTACGGGGATGTCCGCGAATTCGTTGGTCACGGTATCCAACCAACGATGCACGAAGATCCAATGGTGCCTCACTACGGCGAACACGGTCACGGACTTCGCTTGAAGAATGGTATGACCATCACCGTGGAACCAATGATTAACACCGGTACTTGGAAGGCTGACACCAGTGATCCTGATGGTTGGCTTGCCAAGACCGAAGATGGTGGATGGAGTTGTCAATTCGAACACTCACTCGTCATCACTGACAAGGGTCCTAAGATCTTAACTTCCCAGGACCCCGAAGTCGATGCAGACTACCTGTACGATGATAAGTACGCTGAATACTTAGAACACTACGGTAAAATTGCACGCGAAATTGCAGAAAAATTTAAGTAAAATGAGAGCGATCACCTCAAATTCGTAGGTGATCGCTTTTGTTTGCTTAAAAAAAGCAAGTGATTATCGAAAAATCGTAAATAAATGAAAGTTTATGCATTTACTAACGTTTATAAGTGAATATTTATATTAGAATTTGATTAGAAAACTATACAAAGACTTTTATTATTTCCTTGATATGTCTATACTAACCATATTAATTAGTTGGAGGCTTTGATATGAATGAGAATAAAAAGACAGAGATTACTATCTTTGGCCTTGTGACGATGATCATTACTGCCATCTTCGGATTTGGTAATGTTTCTAACGCCTACCTACAAATGGGCTACGGTAGTATTATCTGGTACGCTTTAGCAGGTATCTGCTTCTTCTTCCCATGTGGATTGATGATGGCGGAATACGGTTCGACCTTTAAGGAAGCCAAGGGTGGTATCTACTCATGGTTGGCAGGTTCTGTTGGTGAACGAACTGCCTTTGTCGGTACTTTCCTCTGGTTGGCATCCTGGATCGTCTGGATGGTTTCCACATCATCACGTATCTGGATTACTTTGTCAGCTTTGATCTTTGGTAAGGACACGACGCAGGAATGGCACTTCTTGGGTCTTAATTCGACTCAATTCATCGGTGTCTTGGGGATCTTGATGATCTTATCCATCACTTATCTGAGTTCTCGTGGGGTGAATGCGATTGCGAAGGTCGGTTCCATCGGTGGTATTTTCACCATTGTCGTGAACGTCATATTCTTAATCGTCAGCATTATTGTATTCATCGCAAACAAGGGTCACCTGGCTCAACCAATTCACGGCCTGAGTTCATTCTTGACCTCACCAAACCCACAATTCCAAAGCCCAATTGCAATTATTTCATTCGTTGTTTACGCAATCTTTGCATATGGTGGTATGGAATCACTCGGTTCTGTTACCGATAGTATTAAGAACCCTGAAAAGACCTTCCCACGTGGTTTGATCATCGCAAGTATCTTCACGATCGGTGCTTACGTTATTATGATCTTTATGCTTGGTTGGACAATCAACTACCAACACGATTTGACTAAGAGTTCAGTTGACCTGGGTAACGTTACTTACGTTTCATTCAACTATCTCGGTATCGCCCTCGGTCACGCACTCGGCTGGTCAAACGCCGCTGCATTGACTTGTGGTGTTGTGATGGTTCGGATCGTTGCATTGGCACAAATTCTCGGATTCCTGGGTGCGCTCTTCATCTTGCTGTACTCACCAATCAAGGCCTTCATTTTGGGATCAAACCCAGAATTGTGGCCAAAGAAGCTGGTTAAGTTGAACAAGGCGGGGATGCCTGCCAACGCAATGTGGGTTCAAGCTACCATCGTTTCCATCATCGTCTTCTGTGTGGCCTTTGGTGGTTCCGCAGCACAAAAGTTCTACTTGATCTTGACTGACATGACCAACGTTTCTACCTGTTTCCCATACATCTTCTTGATCGGGGCATTCCCATTCTTCAAGAAGAAGGAAGGTTTGGAACGTCCATTCGTTGCATTCAAGAACCCATTCTGGACTAACGTACTGGTTGTCTTCGTGGAATTAATCCTGATTGTCGGTATCCTCTTTACCTTCATCCAACCAATCTTGGAAAAGGATTACCAAACCGCATTCTGGACAATCGCAGGTCCAATCTTCTTTGCCATTGTCGCTTTGGTATTCTACCAAAACGCAATGAGAAAGCACCAAAAGTAATATTTACCTGGACTGGCAACGTGAGCGTTGTTGGTCCTTTTTTGGTATAATGGCTCTATTGTTACTAGAGGAGAAAAAACGTGCAAAAAGAATCTGCAAAAATTAAAAACTTCTTCCAGATCCTGATGCGGCGGTTCGCAATGGCTCAGCTGTCCAGTTCTGCGGCGACATTGGCCTATTACACACTCTTGTCGATTTTTCCAGCAGTTCTGGTAGTGGGGAACCTCTTGCCAATGATGGGGCTGAATGCTAATACTGTTCTGGCTTACCTACAGACTGCGGTACCGGAATCAGTGTACGATTTCATCAGACCGCTGATCTATGACTTCTTGCACAAGGGGAGTGGGGGGCTTCTGACGACTGGGGCATTGATTGCACTCTGGTCGACTAGCCAAGCCGTTGCTGCTTTCCAACGTTCCGTTAATTTGACCTATGACGTTGCGAAGAACCAGAACCCTGTTATCAACCGGGTTGTGTCCTTTATCTGGATGATCGTCGTGATGGCACTGGTCTTCATCATCATCTTCCTTTACGGTTTCGGTGAACAATTCCTGGAAGAAGTGCAACCACTGCTGAAGTTTAACCGGCACTATATCACACTCTTTAGTTCTCTGCGGTGGCCCGTGACCTTGTTCGTCCTCTTCGCCGCTTTGACCTTGCTGTACTTCTTCGTTCCGTATGCCAAGGTCCGGCTGCGATACGCATTGACAGGTTCTTTCTTGGCCGCCTTACTGTGGATGGGGCTCTCCCGTCTGTTTTCTTACTACACCTTCTTCTTCAGAAACGGTGTGACATCATATCGGACGATTGGGGCCTTCATCGCCATGATGATCTGGCTAGATTTTTCCGGATACATCATTATGTTCGGTGCGGTGATTAATGCCAGCCTGCAAGAAGCATTCGAAGGCGAACTGATCGAGCGTGAACACTTCTGGCAGCTAATCGAAAAAGAAAAATTCTTCAAAAATAAAAATGAATAATTACGTATATACAAAAAAAGAGGCTACTATGCAGTAACCTCTTGTATTAATTATTCAGCGTCAGAATCGTCAAAAAGTGGTGTAGTCACGGTTTCCGTATACTTAGCGGATAGTGGGGTGACGTACAAGATTTCGGTGTCATTCGCAAATGCCTGTGAGGATGCCATGTCCTTCATAGCTTGACGGACAGTTTCGGCGGACAAGTTTTCGCTAGCGTAGTTCAACTTCATGACGTGCTTCTTGCCAAGGCTTCCTTTGAAAGTAAGATTAAGAGTCTTCATAGATTATGACTTCCTTTCGAATTAGTATTGTTCGGTAGTGATGACTTGCGTAGTTTCGCATGGCGTATTAGCCAACTTGACGATTGCTTCACGGAATAAGAAGATTTGATCTGAAGTTAAGTTTGCGGCAAGGTTGTTGAAAGTATGGCTGGTCCCCTTACTATCATTTTCACCTTTCAGGGTTAACTGTAACTTTGCTGATACGAATTTGCGTTCATTACTCATTGTGAGCACTCCTTTATCTTTTATTTTGTTAAGCTGTGATCACTGCTTACACTTATAAAGACGAATCAGCGACGAAAAAATGAAGGGAGAATTTTAAAAATGCCAAAAATTTCTAAAATCGAGGTCCAAAAACGCCCGGGTCGCTATAATATCTACTTGGATGATAAGTATGCCTTCCCGGTCGCCGAGAGTGTGGTGATCAAGTTTCGTCTGGTCAAGGGGATGGAAATCGATGATGAGCAGATCAAAGAGATTACCACCGCTGACCAGCAAGCCCAGGCCTACTCGAAGATTCTCGATTACCTTTCATACCAGATGCGTTCGGAAAGTGAAGTGCTCAAGAAACTGAAGGACCTGGAGACTCCGGAAGAATTCGTCCCACCAATCATGGCCAAGCTCCGTGAACAACGACTTGTCGATGACCGACAGTACGCAATTGCCTTCGTACGGACTATGGTAGCGACGAGTCTGAAGGGGCCCGGTGTGATTCGCCAGCAGTTACGTCTGAAGAAGGTTGGTGAAAACGACATTGAGGCAGCTCTAGAGGAGTTTTCCGAGGACGATATCCGTGAGCACGCCAGTAAGTTGGCCACCAAGCTCTTCAAGCGTTACGCCAAGCAACCGACCTTTATGCAGGAACAAAAAGTGCGTCAAGGCCTGATGACGAAAGGGTATGGCGGGGATGTCTTTGAGCAGATCAAATATGACGTCGTGCCCGAGGAGGACCCTGAGCAGCAGGAGGACTTGTTAAAGGAACAGGCGGAGAAGATCTGGCACAGGTATCGCCGGTATGCGGGGATGGATCGCCAGCGTCGGTTCAAGCAAGCAATGTTTCGGAAGGGATTCGACCTCGATGCCGTACAACATTGGCTAGAAGAAAATGATGAAAGCCTTTCATAAGTACGTATTTACTGGTATTATTAATTAGATACGTTATTTTATTTTAAAAAGAGAATGGAAACATGAAAAACAAGAGTATTCATATCAATGAAGAACAGTTAAACCGCCAATACGGCTACCGAATCGTCAAGCGCTTGTTTGATGCCGTCGCCTCCACATGTGCGGTGATTGTTCTCAGTCCAATTTTTCTGATTATCGCAATCGCAATTAAGATTAATGATCCTAAAGGCCCGGTTTTTTATTCACAGACTCGGGTCGGCAAGGATGGCAAGCTCTTCAAGATGTATAAGTTCCGCTCAATGGTCACAAATGCTGACGAGCTGTTGGCCCAACTCAAGGAACAAAATGAAGTTGAAGGTGCGATGTTTAAAATGAAAAACGACCCCCGAATCACAAAGGTGGGCCGTTTTATTCGGAAGTACAGCCTGGACGAACTGCCACAGCTGATCAATGTCGTTGGCGGTTCCATGAGCATCGTCGGCCCACGTCCACCGCTGACTAGCGAAGTCGAACAGTACACTGACTACGATAAACAACGCCTGATGGTAAAGCCCGGGGCGACGGGGATGTGGCAAGTCGGTGGTCGTAATGACGTTGATTTTGACGAAATGGTCGAGCTGGACCTGACCTATATTCAGAAGAGGTCGGTATGGTTAGATTTGGTGATTATGTTTAAGACAGTAAAAATAATGTTTGTGCCAAATGGGGCATATTAACGAAAACGGTGGTAAATAGTGAAACAAGAAGAAAGTGCAATAAGCGTTGTAATTCCTGTTTACAATGTCGCTAAGTATTTCGCAAAGTGTATTGAAAGCATCATTAACCAGAGCTACAAGAACATTGAAATTATCCTTGTAAACGACGGATCTACTGACAACTCACTTGAAATATGTAATCAATATGCCGCAAAGGATGATCGCATAACTGTTGTTTCTCAGACAAACCAAGGCCTATCAGAAGCACGTAATACTGGTATCAGGATTGCTAAAGGCCCTTACATTATGTTCGTTGACAGTGATGACTATGTTCCCGCTGACTACTGCAAGGACGCCATCGAGAACGTTCAAAAATTCAACTCTGATGTGGCAATTTTTGGGTATTATCGAGTCGATGGACAAAAAGCGCACGAACATAAAATCTTTGACCTTGATGACGGTTTGATTAGTAAGGAAATGGCTATGGAGTCAACGATTCTTTATAGTTATGCTTGGAATAAGATTTACAAATTAAGTTTGTTTGACGAGATCAAATATCCGCGTGCAAAGTACTATGAGGACTCTTATACTACTTATAGGTTATTTGAAAAAGCAGGAAAAATTTCCTTCATCAACAAATCTAATTACTATTACGTAAACACTGGTGAAAGTATTGTTTCGAACATGAACGAGAAGACGATTTCTGATCAATTCGAATCGCTCTATAATCAATTCGAATTCTTCAAAGACTCATATCCAGATGTTTACAACAAATCAAAAAACGAATTAATCATAAAAGCACTAAGATATATGACTTTCTGTCCGAAAAGCCATAACTTATCTTTATATCAATCTGCATACGGCGTCTTGAAAAACAACAAGATTCCTAAAAATATTGGAATGCGGTATAAGGTAACGATGGGTTTGTTTAAGGCATCCGCACCACTTGCCATTTCGTTATTCCAGATCCAAAGAAAACGCAGACAAAACTAAGGAGACTATTGTGAAAGTAAAAGTACTAGTTGCCGTACATAAGAATTATGAAATGCCTCAGGATGATTTATACCTGCCTGTGTTTGTGGGTAAGGACCTTCATCCGGATGTTAACCAAACGTTTCAAGGCGATAACACTGGTGACAACATGTCCAAGAAGAATGCAACCTACAATGAGTTGACTGCAATTTACTGGGGATGGAAGAACCTTGATTTAGACGCCATGGGACTGGTTCATTACCGTCGTTACTTGAGTACTAACCACCGTAAGGATTTGGATGCAGTCTTATCCGAAGCACAAGTAGAATCACTGCTTGAAGATTACGATATTATCCTTCCTTCCAAGCGTCGTTATTACATTGAAACCAATGAATCTCATTACCGTCACGCTCATCACAATGAACCTTTCGACATCATGCGTGAAGTTGTGAAGGAAAAGTACCCAGAATACATGCCATCATTTGAAAAGGTAATGAAACGTACATGGGCACACATGTTTAACATGTTCATTATGAAGAAGCAACCTTTAGATGAATACTGCACCTGGATGTACGACATCTTGGCAGAAGTTGAAAAGCGCACTGACATTAGTGATTATTCTACATACGAAAAGCGTGTCTACGGTTTCTTGAGTGAATTATTGCTTGATGTTTGGTTGGACAAGAATCCACAATACGCTACAAAAGAAGTTAAGTACGTATTTATGGAACACACTAACTGGATCAAGAAGGGCGGTAAATTTGTCCTTCGTAAGATTACTGGTCATGCTTAATTGATGGGGGATATAGCTATGAGTAAGCTTTCGATTGTTGTGCCATGTTACAACGAAGAAGAGTCAATTCCATTGTTTTACCCGGCAGTTGAGAAGGTCGTAAAAGACATGCCACTAGAAGTGGAATATTGGTTCGTCAACGATGGTTCAGCTGACAATACATTAGAAGAATTAAGAAAATTACACGAGCAAGATTCCGAGCGTGTTCATTACGTTTCCTTCTCACGTAATTTCGGTAAGGAATCTGCTTTGTACGCAGGTCTCGAAGCCACTACAGGTGATTATGTGGTAGTGATGGATGTTGACCTGCAAGATCCACCTGAATACCTTCCAGAAATGTACCAATCAATCACGAGCGGCGAATACGATTGTGTTGGTATGCGTCGTACTGATCGCAAAGGTGAAGCAAAGATTAAGTCCTTCCTTTCTGACCAATTCTACAATGTCATTAACAAAATCTCTGACACCAAGATTGTCTCTGGTGCCCGCGACTACCGTATGATGACGCGCCAAATGGTTGATGCAGTTCTTTCTTTGACCGAGTATAATCGTTTCTCAAAGGGGATCTTCAACTGGGTTGGTTTCAACACTAAGTACCTTCCGTACAAGAACGTTGAACGTGTAGCGGGTACTACTGATTGGTCAACTTGGAAACTGTTCAAGTATGCATTTGATGGAATCTACGACTTCTCCGAAACTCCATTATCAATTGCAACTTGGATTGGTGGGATTTCGTCATTTATTGCTGTCATCGGCATGATTTTTGTGATCATTCGCCATTTTGTCGAACCAGATAGCAGCATGTTTGGATGGGCATCACTTGTTTGCATCATCTTGCTTATCGGCGGTATTCAATTATTCTGTTTGGGTGTAGTTGGTCGCTATATCGGTAAGATATATATGCAAACCAAAAACCGTCCAATCTATATTGTGAAGGAAAAGAAGTAGGGTATTTTATGAAAACTTCAATAGTTGTATCTACTTACAATGGTGAAAACTATATATTAGATCAGCTTGACTCATTGCGAAACCAAACATTATCACCAGATGAAGTCTTGATTTTTGATGATGGGTCTAGTGACAATACAGGAAAAATTGTCAACGACTACATCAATACTCATCATTTAGATAATTGGACCTTTAAGGTAAATGAACAAAACAAGGGTTGGAGAAGAAACTTCATGGAGGGCATGTGGTCTTCAAGAGGTGACATCGTATTTCCTTGCGATCAAGACGACATTTGGATGATCGATAAATTGGAAAGAATGACTAAAGTGATGGAAGAAAATAGTGAAATACAACTTCTTGCATCAAATTATGTTGAATTCTTCGATAATGGAAAAACAAAGCTGGGACCATGGAATCACAAAAATGTGTTAGAAAAAATTACTTTGAAGAATAATTACATGAGTGTGGATGCTCCGGGCTGTGTATATTGTATCCGTAAGCAATTATTAGACCAGTCGAAAGAATATTGGAGAGAAGAATTCGGTCATGACACTTTATTGTGGCGTATGGCTGAATTATCACAAACACTCTATGTTCTTAATGTTCCTACAATTAAATGGCGGAAACACAACGATAGTTCCTATGCTAAAGAAGTGCTTCTGCTTAAGACACAAAACGAAAAGAAAAAATGGTTAGCTGCTAGTGTTTGTTTCAATGATTTAATGAAAAATTATGTTGATAAGTTTGGATTTGAAAACGCAAAAAAAGTTATTATTCAAACTCAAAAATGGCTAGAGTTGCGGACTAAGTTTTATGATTCAAGGAAGTTTAGGTATGGGATTCACCTTATCGGTTATTGGCATGTTTACCCGAGGTATCGTCAATTACTGGGTGATTGGTATTTAATTTTGCTGAATAAGTAGGTATCAAAAATTGACTGAGAAATTAATATCGATAATTATTCCAGCTTACAATTGTGCTGATACGCTGGAAAGAGCAGTGGACAGTATTGATAATGATAATGCAGAAATCATTATTGTGGAGAACGGTTCTGAGGATAATACTTTTGAAGTTGCTAAGCTTTTGTCAGAGAAACACTCAAACGTCAAGCTTTACACTTCCTCAAAAGGTGTTTCCAATGCAAGAAATAAGGGGATTCAGGAATCTAAATGTGATAGATTAATGTTTTTAGATTCTGATGACTTTTTTTGTCCGGGTACCGTTGAATATGTTCTGGAACATTGCAAAAGTGATTTGAGCATTTACTCATATAAAGTTAATGATTCTACCATTAGACTTTTTGATAAAAATGAAAAGTTTACAGGCGATTATCTTTTAAGACTGGCCAATAGAATGATGATGTTCCCAACGAATTATCTAACAGTTTGGGGGAAAGTATTTGATACTAAACTAATCAAATCAAATGGGCTTCGTTTTGATGATAAGTTACGATTGTCTGAGGATTCATTATTTATGGTTCAGTTTCTTCGCCTATGTGATAGTATTAGTGGATATAAGAAAGAAATTTACAATTATACTTTATCAAATGATTCAGCGGTTCATAGATTCAATGATAAGACTTCAGAGGATTATTTATTATCATTGAGTAAAGTCAGAAAGTTTGTGTTCAGTGACTATCAAGAATTGAAAGCAAGCTATTATCTATATGGACTAATGCAGTTAAATCTTATTGGTGTTCATGGAATATTTGATCGAGGCAATAGTAAGAACTTTCTAGAAAAAACTAGTGATTTAAGAACCATAACAAAGAACGTCCTAATAAAAGAGTGCATTAACAATGTTAGATTTGCTGATATGAAATCAATTAAGTTTATTGCCATTATTTTTATTAAGTTGCGTTTAAACTTAATCGCAGGTATTATTTTCACTTTAAGAAATAGGTTTAGTTTTTAAATTAAGGAGGAAAAAATTTGTGCAATTAAAGAAGCAGATTAATTTGTTTAATAATCAACCAATTAATGGAAAGCTCCTTTATTTGATTTCATTTTGTGGCATTATATTTTGTGATTTCATTTTAATGACTACGTTTAGTTCGGCTATTCCAGCCAAATATTTGAATTGGTCTATTGACCTTTTTATGCTACCGGCAATGTTTAAATTGTTCTTGATAGATAAGCACAAACTGCCTGAGTGGCTAACGATTGTTTTTGTTTTATCTTTAGCATTCGTTTCTTGGAGAAAATCAGGCTATAACATGATGTTTGTTATGGCTGTATTGGTAATGTCAGCAAGCGGAATAGATTTTAGAAAGTTGATAGAAGTATATTTCAAAATCTTGCTTTCGCTATTTCTAATGGTTATTGCATATTCGCTAGTCGGAATTATTGATAATTTGGTTTATTACCGAAATGCAATACCAAGGTATGCTCTTGGCATAAATTATCCTACTGATTGTGCGGCATTAGTTTTTTCTTTAGTGCTAGCATATTGTTACACTTATTATAAAAAATTGAATTTAACTCAGTATATTGGGATTTTTGTGATAGCTTATCTTGTTAAGTATTTTACTGATGTTAGGTTAGATACAATTCTGATTGTATTAATTGTTCCAGTTTTAGCTATCGCAAAGAAAGCCCAGATAGATAAAGATCCTTTTTCAACATGCGTATCTACGACATACTGGGGATCAATACCAATGCTTGCTTTTGTCGCTATCTACTCTTCCTATTTTTATGATTCCAGTAATCATATATATTTGAAATTTGATAGGATTCTCTCTGGTAGGCTTCAGCTTAGCCATCGCGGACTTAATGAATATGGAATTCATTTGTTTGGCCAAAAAATACAAGAGTTCGGTTGGGGTGGAAACAAAGGATTAAACATGATGATGCATTCACCTAACCAGTACTTTTTTATTGATTCGGCATACCTTAGGATGTTTATTGTATGCGGAATAGTGGTAAGTATGGTTTTTCTTATCTCTAATGTCGTTCTGGCAATGAGGGAAACCAGAAATAACAGTTATATTTTGCCAGCTGTTATTCTGATGTTTTCAATTAGCGCCATGATCGATCAACACTTTATTGAAATTGTATATAATCCATTTTTAATTGCATTAGTAGCAAATGTCGAGAAGGGAGATAAAGATGGAAAAAATTACTAATAAAAGAATGGCGAAGGCTATTTTGATTAATATCATTTTAATTGGTTTATGTGGTATCATTTGTGGATTTGGTTTTAGAATTATTGCCCAACACAGAACAAACACCATGTATGATGCATCTATGTCAGTCGTCATTTCTCCAAATTATGATAATACGAAGGATAAGGGTTCAGCGGTGGAAGCTGCAGAAAAGCTCATTCCAACGTATCAAGATATTTTGTCGGATAACGTAGTTAGCCGAAAAGCTAGGAAGTTATTGCCAAGTAATTTACAAAAAAAATATGACGATAGCAAACTTAGCCAAACAATCTCGACAACTAACGATCCTCAGTCATTAGTTATAAAAATCCATTCTCAAACTGGAAACTCTAGTGATTCTGTTAAGATTGTCAATGCGGTTGCAGAAGCTTTTAAATCAGAATTACCAAAAATAAATCCTGAATCTGGCGAGGTTCACCTACTTAGTAAAGCCAAAGCTGTTAATATCATGGTAAGCACTCGCCCAGACGTAGGTAAGTACACAAAACTGGGATTGGGTGTTGGAATTTTGATGGGTATGACAATTTCAGTCCTTTTGACTACCTGGAAGAACTTCCTTTAATATGGAAAACAAGCATTCATAGACTAGGCTTAATTAGCTTAGTCTATTTTGCCATTTAAAAATATAGAAAAAGGTCTCAAAGGGTTGAACATTTGCTCATCGCTTTGAGACCTAATTACCATTTATGGACTTATTTAATTTTGATGAATAACTTGAGCGTTACTTGGTAGTGATCCAGACCAGTCTTGGTAGTGTGTACCAGATTGGTTTCCTAAAGTTTGACGGTCCATTCCGTCGCTATCAACGTGGTGGGTTACACCATTGTTGTCAGTCCAAACAGCAACATCACCTAAACCTAATTGTAATTCACTAGAAGAACTATCATTACTGGAACTGCTGCTACTACTATCTGATGAACTAGCGTCTTTTTCAGTTGCAACATTCTTATTATGACTATTACTTGTAACCTTTGTTACCTTATCCTTTGACGCAGAAGATTGAGAAGCGTCGTTCTTGTGTGATCCACAACCGGCTAATCCTGTAGCAATGATAGCTACAGCTAAACAAGAAAGAATAACTTGTTTCAATTTTTTCATGATTAAATTACTCCCTAATCATAGAATTTCTGTACTATACTATTATTCGATACAATAGTATAATGATATCATTTGCAAGAATTAAAGCAAAATATCTAACTTACAAATTGAATTTACGACTTTGTAATTTTAACACTTGTATGTATGATCATTCAATCAAAAATGCATTTGAGAAAATCAAAAAGCATAGTAAAATACAAAATATGAATGTGATTTTTTAGGAGAGTATGAAATGATTAAGTATGACTATTTAGTTGTTGGTGCCGGTTTGTTTGGTGCCACATTTGCATATGAGGCTGCCAAGCGTGGTAAGCACGTTAAGGTGATCGAAAAGCGGTCTCACATTGCAGGTAACATCTACACTAAGGAAGTATCTGGTATTCAAGTTCACGAATACGGTGCACACATTTTCCATACTTCAATGAAGGATGTCTGGGAATACGTGAACCAATTCGCTGAATTCAACCGGTACACTAACAGCCCGGTTGCTAATTACAATGGTGAAATCTACAACTTGCCATTCAACATGAACACCTTCAACAAGATGTGGGGTGTTCGTACTCCTGAAGAAGCAATGGAAAAGATTAACGAACAACGTAAGGAAATGGACGGCAAGGAACCACAAAACCTTGAAGAACAAGCTATTTCTTTGATTGGCCGTGATATCTACGAAAAGCTTATTAAGGGTTACACCGAAAAGCAATGGGGACAAAAAGCAACTGAATTGCCTGCTTTCATTATTCGCCGTCTCCCAGTTCGTTTGACATACGACAACAACTACTTCAACGACAGTTACCAAGGTATTCCTGTTGGTGGCTACACCCAAATTGTTGAAAAGATGTTGGATAGCGATCTCATTGACGTGGAAGTTAACGCTGATTTCTACGACAAGAAGGACGAATACCTGCAAAGTGCTGACAAGGTTGTCTTCACTGGGCCAATTGACCAATTCTTCGACTACCAATTAGGTGAACTTCAATACCGTAGTTTACGTTTTGAAACTGAAGAAAAGCCAGTTGATAACTACCAAGGTAATTCCGTGGTTAACTACACTGACGCTGAAACTCCATACACTCGCATCATCGAACACAAGCACTTTGAATTCGGCAAGGGTGATAAGAATAAGACGATTGTCACTCATGAATACCCAGCTGACTGGCATCGTGGCGATGAACCATACTACCCAGTTAATAATACGGAAAACAACCAACTTTACGCTAAATATCAAAAGTTAGCGGAAAGCCAACCAAACGTGATTTTTGGTGGACGTTTAGGTCAATACCGTTACTACAACATGGATCAAGTTATTGCGGCGGCACTTAAGACCGTTGCTAAGGAGTTTGACGATTAAAATATGAAGGTAATTAAAAATTATCTGTATAACGCAAGCTATCAGATCATGAACATGTTGATCCCCTTGATCACTGTTCCTTACATATCTCGTGTTTTAGGAGCACACCAAGTTGGGATTAATGAATATACCAATAGTTGGGTTACGTTCTTCTATCTGATGGGTCAGATGGGGATGACTCTTTATGGTAACCGTGAAGTAGCTTACCATCGTGACGATATGTATGAACGCTCCAGGACTTTTTGGGGCGTGGAAAGTTTACAGTTTTTGACTGTTTCATTTGCTTTAATTGCATATCTTATTGCAGTATTCGCGTTTAGCACTACTTTTAAAAAATATTTTCTCTTGCAAGCTTTGTGGATTGTAGCCACTGGGTTAGATGTTTCATGGTATTTCATGGGACTTGAAAATTTTAGAGTAACGGTTATTAGGAATGCTGTTGTTCGATTAGCATCAGTATTACTCATTTTTACATTTGTGAAGAATATTGATGATTTAGGAAGATATATATTTATTTTAGGTATTACCCAATTAATTGGTAACCTCACTCTATGGCCTTATTTAAGAGGCAATATAATTTGGGTTAAAATCAGCAATTGGCAACCATTTCAACACTTCTATCCAGCTTTACTTTTGTTCATTCCAACAATTACGACACAGGTGTATTTGGTTCTAAACAGGTTGATGCTTGGTAGAATGTCTACACAAGCTGATCTTGGTAATTTTGGGCAGTCAGATAAGCTGGTTAAGTTTGTTTTGGCGATTGTTACTGCTACCGGTACCGTTATGCTTCCACACGTTGCAAATAAGTTTGCGAAGGGTGATGTGCAAGGGGTGCGAGATAGCCTATACTCGACTTTTAATTTCGTGTCCGCTGTATCGATTCCGATGATGTTTGGGCTTATGTCCGTTTCTCAGGCTTTTGCTCCCTGGTTTTTAGGTAAACAATTTAAACCATCTGGAGAAATTATGTTTCTCGAGGCTCCGATAGTTGTCTTAATTGCTTGGAGTAACGTTACAGGAACACAATACTTAATGCCAGTTAATCGAGTTAAAGAATTTACAACATCAGTTACAATTGGTGCGGTAAGTAATGTAATTTTTAACTTTATGTTGATTGGATCATGGGGAGCGAACGGTGCAGCTATAGCTACTGTAGGATCAGAAGTGCTCGTTACGTTAGCACAATTGATTATGATTCGTAAGACTATTAGTAGGCGCCGATTATTCCGTGAACAATGGAAGTACATTCTTTGTGGCTTCGTTATGTTTGTAATTGTTCATAGAATTTCAATGACAATCAAAATGTCTATTGCTAACCTTGTGCTAGAGGTTGCTATTGGCGCTGTAATTTACATTATTGGTATTATAATCACCAAAGCATCTATCGTTGAAGTTGCTCAAAATACTTTTTTTAAGAAAAAAACTGATTAATTATTTCTACTGTGTTACAGGATCCTTAAAATACCTTAACCTAAATATAAAATAATAAGGCCTTAACCCTTTATTATTAAGGGGTTGAGGCCTGTTTTTTAAGTTTTTGAAAAAGTTGCATTCTTTATGAATTATGTATATCTTTATTGTAGCGCTCAGAACAAATAGAAGTTAGATATCTTGGAGGAAAATATCATTTTTAACCTTAAGAATTTCAAAGCCAAAATCATACCTACTCTTACCGTTTGCGGGAGTGCGCTTTTATTACTCCACGGTAAGGCCTCAGCTGATCAAGTTAACAACAACCAAGATCAGTCAAATGCCCAATCTACAGCTACTGTAAATGCTGATGATTCTGCTACTAATACTAATAACAATAATGATCAAACTGCCGACACTAATACTTTGAACGTAAACAGTGCCAACACTCAAAATATTCAAAACTCTACAGTTAGCGCACTTACTACTGCGCTTTACACTACTAACGCTGTAAACAATAACATCAACTCTGCTAGTTCAAAAGTTGCCACTACTCAAACAAAGTACAACAAGAATGATAATGGTAACTACGCTTGGCTTGATTCTGCTAAGCTCAACGATAGTGCCCAAGTTGAAGTTTCTGGTTGGCACGCTACTAATCAATCAGTAGATAAGCCATATCACTTCATCATTGGTTACGATGTTACTACTAATTCAGAATTTGCACGTGTTTTAGTTAATAACCCTGTAACTCGTACTGATGTTCAACAGGCACATAACGTATATGGTGCTAGTCAATCCGGTTTTAATGTCAAGCTTCAAATTCCAAGTAACCTTTTGAAGAACGGTGACACTATCAAGATTGTTAGTCGTTACAGTAATGCCTCAAACGGTCAAGGTCAAAATGTTGATTACTGGTTTAACCCAATTACCTTAGATAAGGACAACCACGGTTGGTTAGACAACTTCAGTGTAAATGGCAACCAATTGACTGTTTCTGGTTGGAACGCTACTAACCAATCTGTAGATAAGCAATATCACACAGTAATGATTTATGACCGTACAGCTGGTAAGGTAGTTGCAAGTCAATCCATTCAAGATCAAACTCGTAATGACGTTGCCAAGGCATATCCAAATGTCGTTGACGCAGATCAATCTGGTTTCTCAGCTTCATTCAATATTTCTGCTAATGGAATCAATTTGACTCATGAGCTTCAAGTAATTAGCCGTTACAGTACTCAAGCTAACGGTAATGGTCAAGTTGTTGATTTCGCCTATTCACCAGTTACATACTACAATGGTAGTGACAAAGGTAATTACGGTTGGTTAGATTCCGTTAAGTTAAACAACAACCAACAAGTTCAAGTTAGTGGTTGGAATGCTACTAATGGTGCATATGGAAAGCAATACCACTATGTAATTATGTTTGACAAGACCACTAACAAGGAAATTTCCCGCGTATTAGTAAATGATCCAGTATCGAGAAATGATGTTCGTAACGCCCATAACGTATACGGAGCTGAAAAGTCTGGATTCAACGTTACGTTTAACGTTCCTGATTATGTATTAGGTAACTCACACACTATTAGCTTTGTTAGTCGATACAGTGATGCTGCTAGTGGAGAGGGTAATCGTACTGACTACTGGTTTGCGCCAATGACTTTCGACGAAAGTAACAATGCTTGGCTTGATAATGTGTCAGTAAACAATAACACGTTGCAAGTTTCAGGGTGGAACGCAACAAACCAATCTGCTGACAAGCCATATCACACTGTTATCATTTATGATCGGACCTTGAATCATGAAGTTGCGCGTTTAGCTACTCCTATCACACAACGTGACGATGTACAAAAGGCCTATCCAAATGTTATTAATGGTTCAAAATCCGGATTCGAAGCAACTTTCGGTCTTAATAACATTAATTTAAACCATGAATTGCAAGTTATAAGCCGTTATAGTACTCAAAAAAATGGAGATGGCACTTATGTTGATTACTGGTTCTCTCCATTTACAAAGGGTAATAATCAAAATTATGGTTACCTTGACAACTACAATTACAGTGATGGAAAACAATTAACTTTTGCTGGTTGGCATGCAAATGATGTTTCAACTTTAGAAAAGAATCATTTTGTTATTCTTTATGATAATACTGCTAACCGTCAAGTGGCTGTGGTAAAGCCTGTTCAAGCAACTAGAAATGATGTAGCTAGAGCTTATCCATCGGTATCAACAGCTAGTCAATCTGGATTCTATGGTTCTTTTGATTTGACTAATACTCCATTAACTTCAGGTCACTCTTATTCTATTGTTAGTCGTTATTCTACTGATAATAGTGGGAACGGCGATCGTGGACAATATACTGATTATTGGTATAATGCCATTAGCATGACGAAAAAGAGTTACTGGTTTGACTACATTAATATGGATAATGATGGACTTCATTTAAGCGGATGGATGGCGAGTGACTACTCTGTAAATCGTAATAATGCTTTCATTATCGTGTTAAACGATGGTAGAGAAGTTGCCCGTACAAAGGTTGATTTATCATCCCGTTCTGATGTAGCGAATGCTCGTAACGATTACTACAACAGTAAAAACAGTGGTTTTAATACAGTTGTAAAGCTGAACCCATTATCAATTACTGGTAATATGCAGATTGTTATGCGTTTCTCTTCAAGTGTTAACGGTGATTACAACTACGATGACCAGTTTACACAACCAACACCTTCCAATGTAGGTTGGTTTGATTCTATAAACGTCAGCGATAGGATGATCTATGTCAGTGGGTGGCACGCTAGCAACCAAACGATTAATAAGAGATACCAATACTTGATTTTTGTGGATGCAAACAGTGGTAAAGAATTATATCGTGAACGTGTATGGGATGACTTTATTTCTAGAACGGATGTTCAAAAATCTTATCCAGGTATTTACGATAGTCTTCATTCTGGATTCCAATTAGCATTTGGTATTCCATCATATCTGGATCACCATACTGTAAAAGTAATCCACCGTATTACTGACGATGTAAATGGTAATGGTAACTACGTAGATATCTACTCAGGTAATGTTTCTATTCACAACAGTAACCGTTGGGGATGGCCATTCCCACAAGATGGTGAAGGTACCTTCACTGGTGCTCAATTGTTCGGTGTAAACCCTGGTGGTCAATTCCGTGTAAATGGTTACCACGATGGTGTTGACTTCGGTTCATACAGTCACCCAGGTACTCAAGTTCACGCTGTTCACAGTGGTACTATCGTTGGTGTTGGATACATGGCAGGACTTGATTGGTATGTACTCCAAGATACTGGTGATTACCTCGTTGTATACCAAGAAGCATTCTCAAACCGTGGACAAATCAACGTTTCTGTTGGTCAACAAGTTCAAGTAGGGGATGTTATCGGTAATCGTGATACTTCACACCTCCACCTTGGTATTACTCGCCAAAAGAACTTTAACGTTGCATTGGGTAGTGCATTCACTAATAATGGTGTATGGCTTAACCCACTCGATATTATCCGCAACGGACTTAATGGTTAAAACTATTCGAAGGTCAAGTGAAACACTTGGCCTTTTTTCTGTGCAAATATGATAAAATGATATTTGGATTTTATCGCCCTAAGGAGGCTACTATGAAAGGAATTATTTTAGCAGGTGGGTCCGGTACCCGTCTTTACCCAATTACTCGGGGTATTTCCAAGCAATTGATTCCGGTTTACGACAAGCCTATGATTTACTACCCCTTGTCTACATTGATGTTGGCAGGGATCCGCGAGATTTTGGTGATTTCCACACCAGAATACATGCCATTGTTCCAGAATCTCCTGGGTGATGGCTCTGAATTAGGATTATCATTTTCCTACAAAGTTCAAGAACAACCAAACGGACTCGCAGAAGCATTTATTCTCGGTGAAGACTTTATCGGGGATGATAGTGTTTGTCTGATCCTTGGTGACAATATTTACTACGGTGCTGGTCTGTCTGAATTAGTTCAATCCGCAGCGAAGAAGACTGATGGAGCTACTGTATTCGGATATCACGTAAACGATCCAGAACGTTTCGGTGTGGTTGAGTTTGATGACCAAATGCACGCTTTGTCGATCGAAGAAAAGCCAGCGCACCCAAAGAGCAACTATGCTGTTACGGGACTTTATTTCTACGACAATGATGTTGTTGAAATTGCAAAGAATATTAAGCCATCAGAACGTGGTGAGCTTGAAATTACCGACGTCAATAGTGAATATCTTAAGCGTGGCAAGTTGGATGTTAAGCTAATGGGACGTGGATATGCATGGCTCGATACCGGTACACATGATTCCATGCTCGAAGCATCTAACTTTATTGCTACGATTGAACGTCGTCAAAACTTAAAGGTAGCTGCGCTCGAGGAAATTTCTTACAGAATGGGCTACATTGATCGAGAAGAACTCGTTAAATTAGCACAGCCATTAAAGAAAAATGACTATGGTCAATACCTGTTACGACTTGCGAACGAAGACTAAGGAGCTTTAACTCATGACATTAAAAGTTATTGATACAACACTTCAAGATGCAAAAATTGTGGAAACCGACGTATTTGGTGACCACCGTGGTTTCTTCACTGAAACATACACTAAGAATAAGTTTGTGGAAGCCGGCATCGATTTTGATTTTACTCAAGACAACCAATCTCTTTCCGTGGAACCTGGTGTTTTACGTGGGATGCACTATCAATTGGCACCATACGCACAAACCAAGTTGCTCCGTGCTGTAACAGGTGCAATTTATGATGTGATTGTCGACATTCGCAAGGGTTCTCCTACGTATGGTAAGTGGGAAGGCTTCATCTTGAGTGAATACAATCACCGTCAATTGCTCGTTCCAAAAGGTTTTGCCCACGGATTTGTTACCTTGACTCCAAACGTCAATGTTGCTTACAAGGTCGACGGATACTACGCTCCAGAAGCTGATCGCGGTATTGCATTTGATGATCCTGACCTTAATATCAAGTGGCCAATGCCAATGGATCACCTGATCTTATCTGAAAAGGACCAACACCATCCATCATTCAAGGATGCAGAAATTAACTTCACTTACGGGGAGGACTAGTTAGCATGAATATTTTAGTAACTGGTGGTGCCGGATTTATCGGTAGCAACTTTGTCCACTACATGTTGGAAAAGCACCCAGAAGATACAATTGTCAACCTGGATTTGCTGACATACGCGGGTAACATCCACAGTCTTGACGATATCAAAGACAATCCTCGTCACCACTTCGTAAAGGGAAACATTACCAACAAGGAATTGGTTTCTTACTTGGTACACGAATACAAGATTGATCACATCGTTAACTTCGCGGCTGAGTCACACGTTGACCGTTCTATCCTTCACCCTGAAATCTTCGTTGAAACCAACGTCCAAGGTACTTTATCCTTGTTGGATGTTGCTAAGCGTGAAGGTGTCGAAAAGTTCCTTCAAGTTTCTACAGATGAAGTATATGGTACTTTGGGTGAAACTGGATACTTCACTGAAGAATCACCATTACAACCAAACTCACCATACTCTGCAAGTAAGGCATCAGCTGACATGATCGTTCGTGCTTACTTTGAAACTTACGGAATGAACGTTAACATTACCCGTTGTTCAAACAACTACGGACCTTACCAATTCCCTGAAAAGTTAATTCCTTTGATGACTTCAAACGGTATGGAAGGTAAGGACTTGCCAATTTATGGTAATGGTAAGAACATCCGTGACTGGCTTTACGTTACCGACCACTGTCAAGCAATAGACTTGGTTCTCCGCGACGGTAAGCCAGGTGAAGTATACAATGTTGGTGGTCACAACGAACGTACTAACAACGAAATTGTTCACCTGATCGTGGACACATTGGGAATTTCTGAAGATCACATCAAGTACGTTAAGGATCGTTTGGGACACGACAAGCGCTACGCTATCGATCCTACCAAGATTGAAACTGAATTAGGTTGGAAACCTGAATATACATTTGATACCGGTATTGTGAAGACAATCGACTGGTATAAGAATAATGAAGCATGGTGGCAACCTTTGAAAGCTAAGGCTGCATTAAAGTAATCGCGCAAAAGAAGGGGGACTGCTGGCAATTACCAACAGTCCTTTTTGAATGGAGGAATATACATGTCTGATATTTTAATCACCGGTGCAAACGGCCAGCTCGGTAGTGAACTGCGTAATTTGCTCGATGAACGGGGAGTTAGTTACGATGCTTTTGATTCCAAGCAACTCGACATTACAAACCCAGATATGGTCAGTGAACGTTTCGAAGCTGTAAAACCAAAAATCGTCTTTCATTGCGCAGCCTTTACAGCAGTTGACCCGGCTGAAGACGAGAAAAAGGATTTGAATTGGAAGGTCAACGAAGAGGGAACTAAAAACGTCGCAGAGGCAGCTGAAAAAGTCGATGCAACAATCGTGTACATCAGTACTGACTATGTATTCGATGGCACAAAACAGGGTGAATATACGACCGACGATCCTACGAATCCCAAGAATGAATATGGTAAGTCAAAGCTAGCAGGAGAAGAGATTGTAGCAAAGACCATGAGTAAGTACTACATCATCCGGACTTCCTGGGTATTCGGTAAGTATGGCAAAAACTTTGTGTTCACAATGCTGCGCTTGGCCGAATCACACGACAAACTCACTGTGGTGGACGATCAAGTGGGGAGACCAACTTGGACGCGGACTTTGGCTGAATTTATGGTTTACGCTACTGACAACCACATTCCTTATGGCTATTACCAACTTTCCAATGATGGACAATGTTCTTGGTGTGAATTTGCCTCAGACATCCTCAAAGACAAGCCAGTTGATGTTCAACCAGTTACTTCTGATCAATACCCACAAAAGGCGTATCGTCCACGACATTCCGTTATGAGCCTTGACAAGGTGAAAAAGACTGGATTTGTCATTCCAACTTGGCAAGAAGCTCTTGAAAAGTTCCTAGATCAACTAGATTAATACAGATTATTTACAATTCTTTAAATCCTTCTTTAAAATCATTGACGTGTAAAAGCTTTAATGATAGGTTTTTAGAGTATTAAGATTTTAAAAAGTTTGCGATCTTTTTGTGAACAAACGATTTCAGTGAAATTATTCATTAAACAAAATTTTTGGAGGAAATCAAATTGAATTCTGATGTGAACCGTTTTACTCATTTCAAAATGTACAAGAGTGGTCGCAATTGGGTTGTTGCTGCTTTGACGGCAATCACTGTGTTGACTGCTACTGGTGTTGCAGCTCACGCCGATGACAATGCACAAGCTACTACTACAGACTCTAACAACTCAGCTAATGTTGCTAATACTTCCGCAACTTCAACTGACGGAAACTCCGTTAAGCTGAACAGCACTACTGATGACAATCAATCAAACACCACAAGTGCAACTGTAGCTAGTGATGCTACCGCTACTACATCAAATGACAGTAATAATGCTTCTGCTACAAATCAATCAGCAGATAACAACAATACAGCTACTTTAAATGTTAGTGCGAATACTCAAGCAGTTTCAGCTGCATCAACTGCAACTCTTTACAATACTAACTTGGTTGATACTAGTGGCCTTTACTTCTCAAGTGGAGCAAAGCAACAAAACTTTATCCAAAGCATCGCTAGTGGTGCAATCGACACTTGGAAGCAATATGGAGTATTGCCTTCAGTTACTGTTGCGCAAGCTATTATTGAAAGTGCTTGGGGTACTGCAGCTCCAGCTAACAACCTCTTCGGTATTAAGGGTTCATACAATGGTCAATCAGTACGTCTTCTTACTAGTGAATGGGTAAATGGTAGATATATTCAAATCTATGATTACTTCCGTTCATACCCAAGTTTCTACGAATCAGTTCAAGACCACGGTCGTTTCTTAGTTGAAAACAGCCGTTACAGCAACCTGCTTTGGGATACTAACTACGTATCTGTAACCAACAAGTTACAACAAGATGGTTACGCTACATCACCTACGTACGCATCAAGCCTTCAAAACATTATTCGTTCATACAATTTGACCCAATTGGACCAAATTGCTATCTACAACTACTTCCCACGTGCTGCGCACTTGGATGGTTTCACTATTAATTCTGGATCAAATACTTTGGATGCTTCTGGTTGGTTTGCTGACAACGAAAATAAGGGCAAGGATAACAGATATGTGATCCTTTATGATAAGACTACTAATTCAGAAATTACTCGGAACAAGGTTTCAGCAGTTACTCGTTACGACGTTCAAAACACTTATCAAAACCTTTACGGTGCTGCTAGTTCTGGATTCAGTACTTCATTCCAATTAACCGGGAACCTTATCAAGGCAATCCAAGATGGACATCAACTTCAAATTATTATGCGCTATACTTCATCATCAGATGGTAACAGCAATTACAATGATTTCTGGTTCGATCCAACTACATTTAATGAAAATGATGCTTATCTTGATGGAGCATATGTAAACTCTAATGGTATTTACGTATATGGTTGGCATGCAGCTGATCAAAGCCTTGGCCGTCCAAACCATTATGTATTCCTATATGATTCTACTACGGGTCGTGAATTAGCACGTCAAAAGGTTCAAAGCTTTAACCACTCCGGTGTTCAATCAGCCCACTACAACGTTTATGGTAGTCAAAACGCTGGTTTCTCTGCAACTTTTGCAATGACTAGTGATATTCTTAAGGCTATTGGTAATGGTGATAAGATTTCAGTAATTAGCCGTTACTCCGGTGATCAAAATGGTAATTTTGATTATGTTGATTACTGGTTCAATTCTGTTGATTTCAACAAGAACAACGCATGGTTAGATAGCTACTCTATGAACAACGGTCATATCTATGTGAATGGTTGGCATGCAGCTGATAAGTCACTTACGGAACCAAACCAATGGGCTATCCTGTTGGATGCTACCACCAACAAAGAAGTTGCACGTGTAAAGGCAACAACTGTTGAACGTGATGATGTTGCAAAGGCTTACCCTGCCACGGCAAACGCAGGTCAGTCAGGGTTCAGTGCTGACTTTGATATCAGCAAGTTTTCAGCATTACAAAATGCTTTGTTGCAAGGTCATACCTTGAAACTTGTTGCTCGATACACAGATAACAACAATAGTGGGGAAGGTAACCACACAGATTATTGGATTACTAATACTGAGCTGAATCTCATTAAAGATAATCGTGGTTGGCTTGACACTATGACATACAGTAACAACGGTTTCTATGTATATGGTTGGCAAGCAGCGGATGGTAGCGTAGTGCGTCCATACCACTATGTCTTCCTTTATGACGCAACAACTGGTCGTGAATTAGCTCGTCAAAAAGTTACTAATTTCAACCATGACGGCGTCCAAAAGGCATATCCAAATATCTACGGAAGTGACAACGCTGGGTTTGAGGCTCATTTCGATATGACTGACTCTATCCGTCAAGCTGTAGATAATGGTGATTCGATTCAAGTTATCAGTAGATACACTAATGATCCATATGGCAATGGTAATATGGTTGATGTTTGGTTCACACCAAAGGCAATGAATCATAATAACGCTTGGATTGACAGCTACAATATGTCAAACGGTCATCTTACTATCAACGGATGGCAAGCGGCGGATAAATCAGTAGCTGAACCATACCACTGGATTATCTTAATCGACACAACTACTAACAAAGAAGTGGCACGTGTGCAAGCAAGTACGGTTAAGCGTTCTGACGTTGCAAAGGCATACCCTGACACTTTGAATGCTGAAAATTCAGGATTTTCTGCTGACTTTTACATTGCCAAATATTCTGGACTGACTAATGCATTGCTTCAGGGTCACTCATTAAAGGTTGTTACCCGTCTCAGTGACGATTCTAAAGTTGGTGAAGGAAATAGAACCGATATCTGGACAAATACAGTAATGAACCTTACAAGTGGCAACCACGCATGGTTAGATAGCTTGTCAAAAGATGATAAGCACGTATATGCATATGGTTGGCACGCAGCTGATGGTAGTGTAGTACGTCCATACCACTATGTATTCCTTTATGACGCAACAGCTGGTCGTGAATTAGAACGTCAACAGGTTACTAACTTTAACCATGATGGTGTTCAAAAGGCATATCCAAACGTATATGGTAATAACAATGCAGGATTTTCTGCTAGTTTTGACCTTACTGATGCTATTAATGCAGCAATTAAAGCTGGTCACAACATTCAAGTAATTTCACGTTACACTAATGATCCAAACGGTAACGGAAATATGGTTGATGTTTGGTTTAACCCACTCAAGTTAAAGTAATATCACATTGATAATTTAATTTGATAACACAAAACGGTCCCTACTCCTATCAGGAGTGGGGACCGTTTTGTAATGGATTGATTACTTGTTTCTAAATGGTGCCAGAATAGATTTAACAAAGTTCTTAAAAATGAAGTAACGCCCAGTTTCGTCAGTTTGGAACACATAGCGGTATGCAACCTTGGCATTTGTAGCCTCTAAATAAACGTTGAAAAGACGTTCAGAAAGAAAACCGAATAAGCGTTGTTGGTAGTTATCATATCCAGAAATATCAACTCGTTTTTCAACTTCGCTCAGTATTTCAAAGAGCCACTTACAATAACCGTCGAACTTTTCGTGGGTCGTGTAGAACATGTTGTAATAAGATCCTGCACTGAGCTTCATCGCTTTATCGAACCCTTCGATGAACTCTGGGTATAATTTGTTGACTACTTCGCGTGTAATCTTCATATCCTTTGCGTGGTGGTATGTGTTGAAATCTTGGATGATTGATCCGTAATTGCACTTTACAGGCGCTGCAACAACCCAATCATGATCTTCTAAGTCCTTATCAAGGCTTTCGATTGAAGCAGGTAATGTAGTGCCGTGAAGTAAAACATCTTTTTTGAGGCTCTTTTCGTCTCTGAAGTTAGAAAAATAACGACGGTAGTGGCAAAGTCCAACCTTGTCATCTGAAGTATTCTTCCACATCCAGTAGAGGCCTGTTAATTCACAGTACGAACTATTCTTATCAGAGATGTTATCACCGGTATTATCAGCCAGATAGTTGTCTGGATTTGCGTTTTTATTTGCACCGACCAAAAGTGTCTTAAATCCGTCGGGCAGAGAGTAATTAAACTTCTTGTGTGTAATTACATACATTGTCATTGTAAATATCTTCCTTTGAAATTAAGTAACAATTCATTATATATCATCTAACCAAAAAGCTCAAAGTGGACATGAATAAAAGCATACAAAAAGCATCGGATTGACCGATGCTTTTGCTTTAGTATCCGTATGCTGAACGGCCATATGCTGTTCGGCCGTATGCGCTACGTCCGTACGTACTTGAGAGGCGTCCATATGCTGAACCGTAACTTGATGTAGTAGATCTGCGACGCGTTGCTGTAGATCCGTACGACTGAGTGAAGTAACCACCAGTTGAACCACTAGTAGTAACTTCATCGCTACCGTTACCACTACCTGGATCGTTGTAGGAAGCTCCACCAGGTAAGACGAAGTTGGTGTTATCGTAACCATCGTAATTTGGTTGAGATTTATACATCTTTGTTTCGTGGTTAACAACGGTCTTTGGCTTCAAGCCTAATTCTTTCCGAACTAACTTGGAAATACGGTTGATTTCCTTTGGACTAGCAATTTGGAAGGAAACACCGTCAATAGTTGCGTCTTTACCTTGGAAGTGGTAAGTCTTGACCTTGCTCATAGCACTGTGGTAGTTACCATAGAGCGTTGCGATGTTATCGATTGGGATATTGGTCTTAACCCCATCCCCGACAGCATCCATGATCTTGTTGGCAATCGAGATTGATCCAGATTTTTTGAACTTTTTGATTACGCTAGACAAGATTTGTTGTTGGCGTTTTTGACGACCGTAATCGTTGTTAGGATCTTGGTAACGCATCCGTGAGTATTTCAGAGCGTTTGCACCATTCAAGTGTTGCTTGCCCTTCTTGAAGTGGTGTCCTTCGTAGGTGAAAGCAAATGGAGCATTAACGTCAACACCGTGTAAGGAATTAACAACCTTTTCCAAGACACCCATGTTGATGACAGCGTAGTAGTCAATTGGAACATCCAAGAGTTCTTCGACTTGCTTTACAGTTTGCTTGGCACCACCAATGGAGTATGCGGCGTTGATCTTAACGTAATCAGCACCTTCCTTTGTGTTAACGCGTACCAGGGTATCACGAGGAATACTAGTCATAGTAATACGCTTTGTAGTTGGGTTGATAGTGAATAACTCGATGGAATCGGTGTTACCACCAACGTTACCACGGTTCAAAGCACCAACGTCGGTACCCAGTGCAAGAACGGAGATAGGCTTACCTTCGAGCAACTTCTTACTGATCTTACCGTTCCCACTAGCAAAAACTCCTGTAGCCATACTGTGGATCTTGTGATATTCATACATTCCACCAGCTGCGACTAAGATAACCAATAACCAAATTAAAAAGTGCATCCACTTAGGTGTGCGATAGTGGCGCTTATTTGGCTTAGGATCCTCAGGTGTTGGCATTTGTCGTGATGCCTTTGGTTCTTCCTTTTTACTATGAGTATTTTCGTATATTTGTTGTTCTAATCTTTTCCGGTATTCTTCACGAGATTCGTGATGGTTATTATTATCCATAAGAAAAGTACCTCTATAATTTATTCTAACGCTAAATAATATATCAAAAAAATAGCGTAAAATATACTAGTCAGAATGATTATTTAACATTTCGTAAACTATTATTCACAGCATCTATATATTTTAGCTTCTTAAGCCCCTTGAAACCCTTTAGTTACGTTGTCAGATGGGCCAAAATATACTAAAATAGACTAGATATTGCGCAATTTAAATATGAAAGGAAATAAATTGATGAAGTCATCAAAAGAACTTGCTGAAGCAGTTAATAAGCGGCGTACTTTCGCCATTATTTCTCACCCGGACGCGGGTAAAACGACGATTACAGAACAACTCCTTCTTTTCGGTGGTGTTGTTCGTGAAGCCGGTACGGTTAAGGCTCGCAAGACCGGTAATTTTGCGAAGTCCGACTGGATGGAAATTGAAAAGCAACGTGGTATCTCAGTTACATCTTCCGTGATGCAATTTGATTTCCAAGGCAAGAGAATCAACATCTTGGATACTCCAGGGCACGAAGATTTCTCTGAAGATACTTATCGTACGCTGATGGCCGTTGACTCTGCCGTCATGGTTATCGACAGTGCGAAGGGTATTGAACCTCAAACCAAGAAGCTCTTCCAAATTTGTAAGATGCGGGGAATTCCAATCTTCACGTTCATGAACAAGTTTGACCGTGATGCACGTGAGCCACTGGAACTCTTGAATGAAGTCGAAGAAGTCCTCGGAATTGAGACTTACCCAATGAATTGGCCAATTGGTTCTGGTCACCAATTTAAGGGCCTTTATGACCGTTACAACCAACGAATTACCTTAACGCACCCTGATGATCTTGAAAATCCATATCTTCCACTGAACGAAAATGGCGAAGTAGAAGGGGATAATCCACTGGCCGGGGATGGTGAATGGCAAGACGCTCTCGACGGTATGGAATTGCTTGAAGTTGCAGGTAACGAATTGGACCGCGAAAAGATTGCTAACGGTGACCAAACTCCAGTATTCTTCGGGTCTGCGTTGACCAACTTTGGTGTGCGCACCTTCTTGGAAAACTACCTTGAATTTGCACCAGCTCCAAGTGAACACAAGACTGAAGACGGTGATACTGTCAAGCCACTTGATCCTGATTTCTCTGGTTTTGTATTTAAGATCCAAGCCAACATGAATCCACGTCACCGTGACCGGATCGCTTTCGTTCGGATTTGTTCCGGTGAATTCGAACGTGGAATGGACGTTACTCTGGAACGGACAAAGAAACCATTACGTTTGTCTAACGTGACGGAATTCATGGCGGACACGCGTGAAAACGTCGAGAATGCCGTAGCTGGGGACATCATCGGTCTTTATGATACTGGTAATTTCCAAATCGGTGACTCCATTTACATCGGCAAGAAGGACATCAAGTTTGAAAAGCTGCCTCAATTTACTCCAGAACTGTTCATGCAAGTTTCTGCAAAGAACGTGATGAAGCAAAAGTCATTCCACAAGGGTATCAACCAACTGGTACAAGAAGGGGCAGTTCAACTGTACCGTTCTTACACCACTAATGATTATATTTTGGGTGCGGTTGGTCAGCTTCAATTCGAAGTCTTCAAGTTCCGTATGCAAAATGAATACAACTCTGACGTTATCATGGAACCAATGGGAAGCAAGACAGCTCGTTGGATTGATCCTGAACAACTCGACGAAAAGATGTCTTCATCACGGAACATCTTGGTTAAGGACATTCATGATCAACCATTGTTCTTGTTTGAAAACCAATTTGCTGAAAACTGGTTTAAGCAAAAGTACCCAGATGTGAAGTTGACGGCGAGGTTGTAGGGAGGAATTCAAAGTGACAAAACATAGAATTGAGTGGATTGACTGCGT
>JAUMUE010000004.1:0-9076 GCA_030530845.1 Limosilactobacillus sp. | reverse complement strand
TTGGTATCAATACTTACTTGCTGGAGCGTATGGAATAGGTACTCCAACTGTTCAATCTGTAATACCAAACGTCCAAGTGCCATCAATTGGAGCTATTTGGTTTCTTTTTGCAATGTATATTGGAAATATAATCTACCAATTGATACTTAAACTGGCTTGTAATAAATCTAAGATTGCGACAACTTTAATTTTGTTGGTTGTTGGATCCGTTTTGGCTGCAATTGGTTTTGAAATTAGTCTAAGAGTCCAATTGCCTTGGTCTATTGGTGCTGCACTCATTAGTGTTATTTTCTATGCATCTGGTCATTTAATTAAAATCTGGAAAATGATGGATTTAACTGTAGTTAATACAGTTTATGCACTTTTAGGATTGGGTTTGTGGATCCTTGCCACCATCAAAGGTCCCTTCTACATGAATGTAGGTTTCGCTGCTCATCCTTTGTATGCTACTTTAGGTGCAATTGGCGGAAGCTATTTCATTATGTATCTCTTCAAATTGATTGAACAAAAAATTAGCTTGAGATTGCTAGCAAGATTAGGACAATTGGCATTGATTACTTTGTCTATTCATATCATAGGGTTGCAGATTTTTACTGACGCTTCATTTTTAACTAGAAAGCTTCTGGCTTATGGCTTTTCAGGTGGATTAATCGGAGTAACTATTCTTTTATACAGAATATGTATTCTCTGGATTTTGACAATTATTCTCTCAAAATCAAAGTATATCCGTTATGTTTTTGCAATTCGATAATAAATTTAGTTAGTCGTTAAGGGGAAAATTATGGCTGTATCTAGAATAAAATGGATCGACTGTGTGCGTGCAGTCGCTATGATTATGATTATATGTACTCATACATATACGAGTCCATATGTTGGTAGTTTATTGTTTACGGTTAACGTTCCAATTTTCTTTGTACTATCAGGATATTTAACGAAACAAAAAAGCATTAAACAAACTGTAATCAAAGGAGTAACTAATCTTGTCATTCCATACCTTTTTACAGCTTTTTTGATGTTTATGTTATCACTTGTACCATCATGGGGTCATGTAAAAGGATTTCAAGATAATCCTTATTGGTACAATTATCTTTTAGCTGGCTTATATGGTATTGGGGAACCTACGAAACAATCAATATTTCCTCATTTTTTAATGCCATCTATTGGTGCAATTTGGTTTTTGATTGCTATGTATTTCGGAAATATCATGTTCCAAATTTGCTTGAAATATGTAGGTTGTGATAGAAGCTTACCCTCAACTATTATTCTTTTATGTTATGGGCTGGTAGCATCTTTGTTGGGAATATATATAAGCAAATATGTTCATCTGCCATGGTCATTAAACTCGGCTCTCATTAGCCAATTTTTCTATGTAATTGGTTATTTGATTAGAAAATACAATTTTGTAGAAATAGAAATAAGAAATATAGTGGTTTGTACTGTGGCCTTGCTTTTTTGTCTATGGGCTGCGAAATATGGACCATTTTTGACCAGTATTGGTTTTGCTCCAAGACCAATTATTAATATATTAGGGGCAACTGCTGGTAGTTATTCTTTGATGTTTATATTTAAGCTGATTGATTTGAAAATTCAGATACCTCTTTTGCCAAAATTAGGACACCTATCCATGATTACTCTATGTGTACATATTATTGGTTTGAATATTTTTTCTGATGTTGCTATTGTTTCTGGGAAATTAATTTCTCAAGGAATATCGCCATCATCTGTAGGTATTCTTATGGATACATATCGTGTTTTAATATGTTGGATTGCAACATTGATTCTGTATAAGAGTAGTTTTGCACGAAGAATATTTGCAATCAGATAGGAGACAATAAATGAAAAATCACTCGAAAAGTAGATTAAATAATGACTACTTATATGTGGTCCTTATGGCTTTAATGACCTTAATAACATTTTTGCCATTTTTATATTATGGAAAGATTTCTGCAATGTCTGATTGGTCATTCCATGCAACCAGAGTAGAAGAAATCTATCGTAATGTAAAAGCGGGACATTTGTTTACATTTATTGCCACTTCGACGTTTGATCATTCTGGAGTCGGTAATTTTTTGTTTTACCCAATCTTCTTTTTGTATCCCTGGGTATTTTTAAGATTTGTATTTAATCCCATAGTATCTTTTTATGTTTGGGAATACTTGTTTACATTCAGTGCATTAACAATTGCATATTTTAGTATGAAAAAATTCTGCAAGAATAGGTATCAATCATTTGTTTTTGCTATTTTATATGTGTTCAACAGCTATAGATTTTATTTAGGTCATGCAGTGTTAGGGGAGTTTGTAGCAACCACTTTTCTTCCTTTGGCATTTCAGGGATTTTACAATATTTTTATATCAGATGATGAAAAGAATCAATGGATGCTTTTAGCTATCGGAATGACTTTAATATCATATTCTCACGTACTTACTACCATTTTATCCGTAGAAGTATTCGTTTTAATTATTATAGTGATGGTTATTGTGGGTAAAGGCAAGTTGGTACTTAAAAATATGAAATTTGCTTTTATGAGTATCGGTTTGTGGATTCTTTTGTCGTTACCAATGATATACATTTTTTTGTCTAACTACATTGGTAAGAATATTTCAGCGGCTCCCAAGGGCATCCCTATGACTATGGTCAATAGCTTTCCTAGACTAATTATTAACTCTTTAATTTCGGTGTTAAGAATAACTTATCCTAATTTTGCCGCCAATATAGGAACTGTTTTACTGTTAACAGCTGCAGTTGGTTGGATTGTTGCAAGTAAAAATAAAATATATTTGTCAATGTATATCCTTTCGTTAGTGTTACTTGTCTTATCTACTAATCTCTTTCCTTGGGAAAAGCTTGCCAATTCTCCATTTGGGATTGTTCAATTACCAGTTAGATACCTGAGTTACGCATGCTTATTTCTTGCGATTATAGCATCTTTACTCATATGCAATATTTTGAAAAGGTGTTACGATAGCAAATTTCAAGTTTTAATCATATGTATGACATTTTTAGCTGGACTAATGGTTTTCTTTATTGGACAAAAAAACCATATTGGTATTGTTAAACATTTTGAAGTATCAAAGTTAAGCATAACTGCAACAGGACAAAAATTACCAGACCAGGTTGATATTATCTTGGATAAAGATAATTATCAAAATCAATTTAATTACGATGTTACATATGGAAATACTGATTATTATCCAAATAAATCTTTAGTATATTCAGACACAATTACATCTCAACAGTCGTATTTTAATGGCAAAATAGTATCTCAACTGAAGAAAAAATATTTTGCAAATAAAATTGATTACCAATTCAATTCTTTGAAAACAGGTTATTTAGATTTGCCTGTAGTATCTTATTCAGGAACTTTTGTCAAAGATAATGGAAAAAAGCAAAATATAGTTCAAAGTTATCGTGGCACAGTTAAAGTTAAAGTTAACAAAGGTGTAAATAACATTGAAGTTGGTTTTAATCCTGGAACTGGTTTTTATATGTCTGTTTTTGTAAGTGTAGTGACGTGGTTAATTATTATAATCTACACTATCAGGTTTAAATTTAGGGGTGGTTTCAATGAAAATAATAGAGTATATACGTGGTAATTATGAGAATGTCATATTTAAGACAGTCTTGGGAATTTTTTTAGTAATAGGATTATATATTTTTTGTTTGGATTTGTATTTAAAGAATGTAATTTCAATGAATGGGTTCGAAATACCTCAAATTTCCCACAACGGGCTAATTGTATACTTGTTGTTTTTGGTGGGAATAATAGTATTCATTTTAATTCAGCCTATTTTAAGAAAAATTGATCCAAAAATAATTCTTATAGTATGTGTTTCTATTTTTACAGTCCTTGGCATGTATCTCGCATTGTTTGCTGACGACCACCTGAGAGGCTCCAATCCCAATAGTGTTTTAAGGGTAGATCAAGGAAGCTGTGTCACAATTGCAAGGCATCTTAATTCTGGTGATTTCTCTGATTTTAGACTTGGTGGATACTTGCATATGTATCCTTATCAAATTTATTGGATTATGTTACTAAGAGTTTTTTTAAAGATTAATGATAGTGTGAGATTTTTATATATTTTCATGCTGCTAATCTCAATTCTGATTATGATAGCTAATTATTTTCTTGTTAAGTCTCTTAGCAAAGATAAAGCTGTATTAAATTCTTCCACTTTACTCGCATTTTTGTTCTTACCAAATCTGTTTAACGTATTGTTTGTTTATCCTAATTCAGTAGCATATTTGCTCTTTGTATTGGGCTTTTATGTATATTTAAGATCTTTCAAAAATCAAAAGTTACAATATCTTTCAGTTATTTGCTTTTGCATGGCAGCTTTGTTAAAGAATAATTATCTAATAGGGGTAATCGCCTTCCTGATTGTTGTGTTTATTTCCAACATTAAATGGAAAAAGAAATTTATCTTATTACTTATTTCTATTCTCTTTATCAATGTATCTAATATATCTGTACAAAAATATTTTTCTCATGCTAGCCATACCAATTTTAGTATGAAGAGTGGTATGCCAACACCAGCATTTATTTTGATGGGATTATCAGGTGATGGACTTAGGTCAGGCTGGTGGAATGGAATTACTGTATTTATGTATGAACATAATCATTATTCTTCATCTGAGACAAAAAAGGTAGCAACTAAGGCTTTGGATGAAAGATTACATTATCTAAAAAATAATCCAAATGATTTAAAAGGGTTATTGGAAAATAAGATTATTTCAACATGGACTGATACAACTTACCAATCATTGTGGAATGCACCAACTCCATACTGGGGTGGTAAATTTAATACGAAGACAATAAGAAGAATATATACGGAAGGAACTAAGACTCAAAAAATAATATTCCGTATTTCTCTCATGTCAGTTTTAAGTATTTTCTTGGGAAGTATTGTTTGGACAATTAAAAATTTAAAATTAACTAATAAGTGGCAATCCACAAACACTCAATTAATTTGTATTTTCTCTAGTCTTTTCTTCTTAGGAGGATTTACATTTCACCTATTTTGGGAAACAAAATCACAGTATGTATGGCAATACGTAATGTTTTTGATACCAGTAGCGAGTCTCGGTATAAATTCACTTTATGCTCCTTTAAGAGATTTACTAGGGAAAACAAAAATTCTAAATATTATTAATGCCAAATAACCTCCTCCCCAGCCCCACCAGCTCAGCCGAGTTGATGGGGCTTTTTTCTATACCATTTTCTTGTACAATATACCTAACAAACCCACCACACAAAGGAGGTCACACACCACGGGAAGAAAAGTGACGTTTGAAGAAAAAGTCGAAATAGTCAAATGCATTCTCGCACATGACGAAAACTACAATGCTGCCTCCGAGAAGTTCGACATCTCGTATAACCGCGCCTACGATTGGACGAGAAAATATCTCAAGGACCACGATTGGAACTCCTTGAAAGACAAGCGGGGGAAGAATCGCAACAAGACTCCTGAAACTGAGCTCGAAAAAGTCACGGCCAGATACAGGGAGCTGAAGAAGAAGGTGGAACTCATGGAAGCAGAAATTGCCTTTTCCAAAAAGCTCGTCGAAATCCAGAATAGGGGAGTCAAGCGCGAGAACAAACTCGAGCGTTACCGCAACAAAAAGCGCTAGCCACAATGAACCCACAACAAAAACGCCCCCTCGACAACCATCGTCATCTCAGGAGCGTTTCCGCGGAATGCTATTAAATTAATTTAGTCTTGGTGGCTAACAACGGCTTCACTTGGCAGGCTGCCAGAGAAGTCTTGGTATTGAACTTGAGTGCTGCCCTTTATAGTGTAGCGGTCCATACCATCTGAGTCGACGTTGTGAGTAACACCATCAGCGTCAGTCCAAGTAGCAACGTCCCCCAGACCAAGTTGCTTTTCGGATGCTTGCTTTGCGCTGGAGCTACTTTGGCTCGTTGCGTTTGCAGGTGCGGCAACGGCAGATTGGCTAACAGCTGCAGCGTGGCTAGCTACAGTTGCGGTGCTAGTAGCAGATGATTGTTCGCTGGCTTGTACGCTAGTTGCCTTTGCTTCAGCTTTTTTAGGGCTGCTTTGCTTTGCCACTTTTACGCTTGAAGACACGCTGGCCTTGTGAGTAGCGGTGGCGCTGCTAGCAGCACATCCTCCCAATCCTAAAGCAACTAAGACAACCAGTGAACTGTTGAGTAATTTTTTGTTTAACTTCATCATTAATAGCACTCCCTCCGCAATGTGTTTTTTCACATTGTTGTTTTTTATTACATGATGATTGTAACATGTTTGAAATATTTATGTAACCTTTTCTACAGATTTATTTCGTAAAATTTCATTTTTGTTACAGACTGTCACATGGTATTCACACAGCCCAATATAACAAATACTAGCCTTTTGTAATGAAAAGCCTTACTATATTAGATAGCAATTCTTTACAGAAACGAGGAACAATCGTGAAAGAGAAATATTTCCACTGGCTGTTATGGCCGTCAATACTCTTGGTCTTCGCCACACTTATCCTGGTTTGCACGAAGATCCAGTTTATCTTCCAACCATTCTTTACATTTATCTCTGTCATCTTCTTGCCACTGATCATCTCGGGATTTTTATATTACATGCTGAGTCCGATCCTCAAGCTGATGCTAAAAATTCGGGTAGGGCGCTTCCACTTTAATCACGCATTTGCGGCCCTGATCCTGGTTTTGGCCCTGATCTTGATCATTGTCGGATCTGTGCTGGCGCTGATTCCACCGATCGTCAAGGAAGTGACAACTCTGGTCAGTCATATGCCACAGACGGTTAATGGCCTCCAGAGCGCACTCAATGACATCGTCGACCATTCGCCACTCAAGAATATCGACATGTCGACTTACTACCAACAATTCGAGCACCAGCTGGCCAAGTACAGTACGGCGATGCTGAAGGTACTGTCGACGCGGATCGGTGACATCCTGAATGCCGTCACCAACATCACCGTCGTTACGATCACGGTACCGGTCATGCTCTTCTACATGCTCAAGGACGGGCACAAGCTGGCACCTGCAATCCAAAAGTGGCTGTCACCACACCATGCACAGGAAGTCCAACAACTGCTCTCCAAGATGAACAACACTCTGTCATCATACATCGCAGGGCAGGTGATTGAATGCCTCTTCGTCGGCGTCTTCACCACGATCGGTTACTTCATCATCGGCCAACCCATGGCGCTGGTCCTCGGCATCGTTGCCGGCCTGTGCAACATCATTCCGTACATCGGACCCTACATTGGGATCACGCCATCGCTGTTCGTTGCGCTGACCATGGCACCTAAGAAGATCATCCCCGTCATCATCGTCGTCTTAATCGTCCAACAAATCGACGGGAACGTAATCTACCCGAACATCATCGGCAAGACCCTGCAGATCCACCCGTTGACGATCATCATGCTCTTGCTGGCAGCAGGGCACATTGCTGGAATCGCCGGCATGATCCTCTGCATCCCCGCATACGCCATCGTCAAGACCATCTGCGAATACATCTTCGACATCTACCGGATCGAGCACCCGGTGGAGGAAAAATCTGAGTAATTAAAAATCGGTATGAGGCCTCACCTAGAGAGCTTCATACCGATTTCTGTTTTATTCATCTTCGTCAATAATCACATAGTTGCCAGTGACGAATTGGTGGTCACCGATTTCATACCAGGTTATCTCACCGTTGTCGTTTAATTGGCCGGAAATTTCAACTTCCTTACCGTCAGCCACGGAGCCAACCTTTTGACCATATGGCTTGTCGAACACGTCGACTTCCTTGCCTGGCAGGTAGTCGATCTTACCCTTGACGTTCTTCAGCGGCAAGATCGTCAGTTGATCAGCGATGACGGAGTGGTAGTGGTCGTTTTGGAATGGTTCATTGACCACCCGTATTCCGTCGTACTTGACCCATTGATCAGCACCGATGTCATACCAGGTCTGTCCATCCTTGGTGACGACCTTGCGGAATGCCTTGACCACGATGCCTGGCAGAGCGGGATCACCGACCGGCATACCATCGACCATGTCATATACAGGCGCTGGCTTGTCGAGGTGGAGATAGAGGTCGACGTCTGTCATGTCCTTCCAATTGTCCTTGCGGTAGTAGAGACGGACTTCCTTACGCTTCATGTCAAAGGTTCCGTCCATTTGTCCCTCGCTCTTGACGAAAGTGTAGCGGGGGAATTCCTTCTTTTCAACGTGGTACTTGCAGGGGATAATTCCCTTCATCAATTGTGGTACCATCAAATTCTCACCCGTATCGATGTCAATGTAGTAGATCCAGATCGGGTTACCGTTCTTTAATTTTTCGAGCATATTTCCACCTCGTCCCAATGTTAATATAAATATTATAACGCATTTTGAGCCTAGTAGTAGCGAAGATAGTGGACTTCTGGTAAAATGTTTCCATTAAAATTACATGGGAGGACCATTATGATTCGCAGGGAAAAGATTAGACAAAATGCGATTCGTGCGATTTTGATTGCAATTATCATTTTACAGGATTTTGTACCATTTTTGGGAAATATTCCGATTGGTCCATTAAGTTTAACGACCCTTCACGTCACGGTAATTGTTAGTGCGGTGGTACTAGGTCCGGTAGATGGCGCAATTATCGGGGCAACATGGGGGATCTTGACTTGGGTGCGCGCTTTTATGGCACCATCCAGTCCACTCGCACCACTGGTGATGGTCAATCCGCTCGTCTCTGTCTTGCCACGGATCTTGATTGGCTTTGTTGCCGGATACTTATACCGCTGGCTCTCAAAGATCACGAACGGCAGGCTGTCCATGGTTATCGCTGCGATTGCCGGTAGTCTGACAAACACGATTTTGGTGATCGGCTTTATCTACTTATTTTATCGTACACCAGCCGTTGCCCACGCGTATGGCGTCAACGTTGACCACCTGCTGATTGCTCTTGGTACGATCGTTGCAACTAACGGAACGTGTGAACTGATCCTGGCAGCGATCGCCACACCTTTAATTTCCATTCCGTTACTCAAAATCAGACCAAACAAATAGGAGCTCCTGAACTGAACCCCTAAAATTGGAATTAAATTTTAGGCTATAAACTGGATTGTT
>JAUMUE010000042.1 GCA_030530845.1 Limosilactobacillus sp. | reverse complement strand
ACGTTTACAGTGGTCTTCAGAGTGGAGCCATCTGCGAAGGTTGCGGTGACAGTAATAGTCTGTTGCCCTACCTTGTCCTTGTCGTAGCCGTCGAGCGTCCACTTCACGTCTGCTGGGAAGTCAGTGAAGGCGTCAATTACATCTTTTGCAGTGAGCTCAGTACCCTTTGTAGCGGTCACGTTGCCCTTTGCGTCGAGCTCGTACATGTCCGATTCCGTGCGCGTCAGTGGCTCGATCTTCTTACCGACGTAACCTGTTGTGGTGAGGTCAGTAGTGGATTGATCGGCGAAGTTTACTGTGATTACACCATCTGGGTCTTCGTCAGTTGGTGCTTTCTTCCAGGTAGCTGTAGCGCCATCTGGGAGTGTTCCAGTGATAAGTGAACTTGCTTCTGGGAGCTTATCTTCTTCAAATTTGAAAGTGTCCTTAACACTAAATGGCTTGTTTGTGGCACCGTCGTAGAGATCAGCTTCAGTACCGGTAACTACATCGCCTGGTTCGCCGTTGATTCCAGTGGTGTTGAAGTCTGCAGTGGACTTGTCGGCGAAGGTTACAGTGATGACACCGGCTGGATCAGCTTCGGTTGGCGTCTTAGTCCAAGTTGGAGTTGCGCCGTCTGGAAGAGTTCCGGTGATCAGAGTACTTGCGTCTGGAACTTGGCCGTTGACGAAGGTGAAGTTGCTCTTAACGCTAAATGGCTTTTCTTCGGCACCGTCATAAAGATCGGCTTCAGTGGCAGTTAAGGCTTCAATCTTCTTGCCGACGTAACCTGTAGTGTTCAGGTCAATTGTTGATTGGTCCGCAAAGGTTACCGTAATGACACCCGCTGGATCTTCATCTGTTGGTGCCTTCTTCCAGGTAGCTGTTGCGCCGTCTGGAAGCGTACCAGTGATTAAGCTACTTGCTTCTGGGAGTTTGCCTTCTTCAAATTTGAAGTTGCTCTTAACACTAAATGGCTTGTTTGTGGCACCGTCGTAGAGATCAGCTTCAGTACCGGTAACTACATCGCCTGGTTCGCCGTTGATTCCAGTGGTGTTGAAGTCTGCAGTGGACTTGTCCGCAAAAGTTACCGTGATGACACCGGCTGGTTCAGCTTCGGTTGGCGTCTTTGTCCAAGCTACGGATGCGCCGTCTGGGAGTGTACCAGTGATAAGAGTACTTGCTTCTGGGAGCTTGCCTTCTTCAAACTTGAAGGTGTCCTTAACACTAAATGGCTTCTCTTCTGCACCATCGTAGAGATCGGCTTCAGTGGCAGTTAAGGCTTCAATCTTCTTGCCGACGTATCCTGTAGTGTTCAGGTCAATTGTTGATTGGTCCGCAAAGGTTACCGTAATGACACCCGCTGGATCTTCATCTGTTGGTGCCTTCTTCCAGGTAGCTGTTGCGCCGTCTGGAAGTGTAGCAGTGATAAGAGTGCTTGCTTCTGGGAGCTTGCCTTCTTCAAACTTGAAGGTGTCCTTGATTCCAAATGGCTTGTCTGTGGCACCATCGTAGAGATCAGCTTCAGTGGCAGTCAAAACGTCACCAGGCTTACCAATGTAGCCAGTAGTGCTGTAGTCAGCGGTAGTGTTGTCTTTAAATGTAACAGTGATAACACCCGCTGGATCGTCTTCACTAGAGGTCTTGGTCCACTTAGCAGTTGCATCTGTTGGTAACCCCGTCAGCAGTGATGAAGCTTCTGGGAGCTTGCCTTCAGTGTAGAAGAATGGTGACTTGACCGTGATGCTTGCGTTATCAGTGTCATTACCGACAACATTGTAGTTAAATGGAACAACCAGAGTTTGACCGTTATCCATCGTCACATTTACGGTTGCGGTCTTCGTACCAACCGTAGAGTTATCCAGTCCAGAAACATCCCCGACCGTCTGTGGAGTAACGTTAAATGTCAGATTGCCGTAGTCTTTACTTACGTTGTGTACCAAATCCTTATCAACACTAGCAGTCACTTTGGTTTGTTCAGGACGGAAATCATAGTTGGAGTCGTCGCCAAACGTTACAGTGATCGTGCCGTTGTCGTTGTACTTGTATGACTTAATTTCCGGCTTGATGGTCATCCCCGCAAATTGGACGTCTGCAGGAGTTCCGATGACTTTTTTGGCTAAGTCATCACTCACGCTGGTCAACGGCGTGTTGTCGGTGTAGTACAGTGGCTTCATGTTATCTTCAATTGCGTTTTGGAAGATAGAAGCAAGTTCGGCCTTATAGACAGGAATTTCGACTTCTTTGCTAGATCCGTCCGTGAACGTTACAACTGCAGTCAGGTTGGTTGAGTCATTGACATCAAGACTTGCCAATGCGTCAGTGCTCTTCCAAGCAACTGATTTTACCTTGTCCTTGTCGTACGTGAGGCTGTCGGCAGGGTTGGTAACTTGTCCGTTAATCACATATCCTTCGTTGTCTACTGAAACAGATTCAAGGTCTTTCATGGTTGCCCAGTCAAACTTACCTTGCAGCTTTATGCCCATTCTGTCCACAGTAACAGTACCGTCGTCAGCGATGTATTGGCTCTGTTCTTCGTCTCGTGGATCGGTCTTCAAGTGGGTCGTGACAAATTCTTTCATTGCATTAAACGTGCGCACGTGGAAGTAACTAAACCGATAAAATTTAGACTTACCATCCCAGTAGTAACCGTCTGTGATTTTCACAGGAGTAACGTGCGGACCAACAGCGTAATCAGTTGGGTCAGATGACAAAGGCCAGAATATTTGCTTCAGCACGTCAATTTGCATTACGTATTCTTTACCATCATACTTGAGCCCCTTTGGCAGCCCAAAATTATCAGCCAAATCACCGACACAGAAAGTACCATCAGTATTTGGAACAACCCAGTATACACTGTACCCAACATCTTTATAGAGTGGCACAACTGTTGGACTCATACTCAAAGTATAGACGGTTGGAGCTCCATCCTTGTAAGCATAGTTAGCATCCGCAACCGCCTTGTCCATGTAGCCCTTGATGTAGTCGCTGACATTGTCAATCTTGTCTTGCACAATTGTCGGAACACTAACTGTTACTGGAGTAATACTACCATCAACTTGGTAACTTGGTTTGCCAGGGTAATAATCCATCTTAGGGTCAATTTGATCTTTGTCCGCACGCACAATAACGTTATTACTTCCGGTGAACATAAACAAGATATCGGCACCTTGAGGTAATTCACTAACAATCGTCTTCAAGTCAACAAAGCCAAGATTTCGGCAGAAACTAAATATACTATTAATATTATTGACCTTGCTGTAATTAAACGAGCTGAGATCTAATTTGCTCAATGCAGTACAGTTAGCAAACATTGATTGCATGTTTTCTACACTGCTGGTATCAAAATTAGAAAGGTCCAGTGATTCAAGGCGACTACATGATGAGAACATGATGGACATATTCGTTACCTTTGAAGTAACAAAGGTGGCTGGATTCCATTTAATATTAGTCAATGATTGACATAATGTGAACATCCCCATCATGTTAGTAACATTGGCGGTGTTGAAATTCGATATATCCAATTCAGTCAATGCCTCACAACTACCGAACATATCATGCATATCAGTTGCAGCGGTTGTATCAAAGCTTGAAACATCAAGGCTTACCAAGCTAAGGTCTCTTTCAAACATAGATTTGTAAGACGTAACTTTACTCGTATCCAGCGCGGAGAGGTCGATCTTAGTAACTTGGTATAGTCCCATAAAAACAGAATCAAGACTAGTATCGTCAACAGTCAATCTACCGCCTGTTTTACTAGTAGAAATTGTTCGAATTGTTTTATTCGCAGCAACAGACTTTAACCCATCTGAATTAATTGTTACCTGATCACAGGACAATCCAAGATTAGTAAAGTCCCCTACTGTTGGCAAAATAACGTCAGTAACTTGAATGTCAGATTTGAAGTCACCAATTGAATAGGTTGTTCCATTCTTCGTAATTGTGCCGAAGTTCTTAATTGCATTGATTGAGTTTACAATTGCTGTTTTCTGATCAGCATCAGCAGAATTATAAGTATTAGTCACCGTAGTCTTGTCATCTGATGACAGAGCAAGAGAATCGATATCAGGTGACTCAGTTGTAGCAGTATCATTTGATTGTGTATTTTGCTCACTAGACGCAGAAGCATCCGTGGCATCATCAGTAGCCAACACAGTATTTTGAGTCGTCTGTTGTTCGTCTGCTACGGTTTCAGTAACAGCAGTGTTATTAGCAGTTTGTTCATCGGCGTGCGCAACAGTAGCGTGTCCGGCAAAAATCGCCATTAAGGTCACGCTACAAAAACCGATTGTCAGTTTGCGCAGTCGGTATGTAGGTTGTGCTTTCATATATATGTCCTCCCAACAGTTAATATACAACGAAAGATTAACACACCTTGATTATATCTGTTATTGACATATATCCGCAATTGTCAATATTTTGTGATTGCAAAAGTTATTGAAATTGCCTTGAAACAACTGGTGTAGACAGTTGAAATAAAAATCCCCTATTACCGAATAAATAAAAAAATCGCGGATTACGTTTCCGCGATTTAAAACAAA
>JAUMUE010000041.1 GCA_030530845.1 Limosilactobacillus sp. | reverse complement strand
ACGTTTACAGTGGTCTTCAGAGTGGAGCCATCTGCGAAGGTTGCGGTGACAGTAACAGACTGTTGCCCTACCTTGTCCTTGTCGTAGCCGTCAAGCGTCCACGTTACGTCTTCTGGGAAGTCGGTGAAGTTGTCGATCACGTCTTTTGCAGTGATCTCTGTACCCTTTTCAGCGGTCACGTTGCCCTTTGCGTCGAGCTCGTACATATCTGCTTCAGTGCGAGTCAGTGGCTCAATCTTCTTACCAACATAACCTGTTGTGGTAAGGTCGATGGTAGATTGATCGGCAAAGGTGACGGTGATCACACCGGCAGGATCTTCGTCGGTTGGCGCCTTCTTCCAGCTTGCGGTTGCACCGTCTGGAAGTGTCCCAGTGATAAGAGTACTTGCTGCAGGGAGCTTGCCTTCTTCAAATGTGAAGATATCCTTTACGCCAAATGGCTTATCGGTGACACCATCGTAGAGATCGGCTTCTGTAGCGGTCAGTGGATCACCTGGCTTGCCGAGGATTCCAGTGGTGTTGAAGTCTGCGGTAGACTTGTCGCCAAAGGTAACGGTGATCACACCGACTGGGTCATCTTCTGTTGGTGTCTTACCCCAGGCTGGAGTGGCACCATCTGGGAGAGTGCCAGTGATCAAAGTGCTTGCTTCTGGAACTTGGCCGTTGACGAAGGTGAAAGTATCTTTTACGCCAAACGGTTTTTCTTCAGCACCGTCGTAGAGATCGGCTTCAGTACCGGTCAATGGATCACCTGGCTTACCGAGGATTCCAGTGGTGTTGAAGTCTGCGGTAGACTTGTCCGCAAAGGTTACCGTGATTACACCGGCTGGGTCATCTTCTGTTGGCGTCTTAGTCCAAGTTGGAGTTGCGCCGTCTGGAAGAGTTCCGGTGATCAGAGTACTTGCGTCTGGAACTTGGCCGTTGACGAAGGTGAAAGTATCTTTTACGCCAAATGGTTTCTCTTCGGCACCGTCGTAGAGGTCGGCTTCAGTACCCGTTAAGGCCTCAATCTTCTTACCTACATAACCGGTTGTGTTCAAGTCGGTAGTTGATTGATCGGCGAAAGTTACGGTAATTACACCAGCTGGATCTTCGTCAGTTGGGGCTTTCTTCCACGCTGCGGTAGCGCCATCTGGGAGTGTGCCAGTGATTAAAGTGCTTGCTTCTGGGAGCTTGCCTTCTTCAAATGTAAAGGTTTCCTTTGCGCCAAATGGCTTATCTTCGGCTCCGTCGTAAAGGTCAGCTTCGGTACCGGTCAATACGTCACCTGGCTTACCGAAGTAACCTGTAGTGTTGTAATCAGCGGTGGTGTTGTCCTTAAATGTTACAGTGATAACACCTGCAGGATCGTCTTCACTAGGTTCCTTGGTCCACTTTGCAGTCGCGTCAGTTGGCATCCCCGTCAACAATGATGAAGCTTCTGGGAGCTTTCCTTCTGTGTAGAAGAATGGTGACTTGACCGTGATGCTTGCGTTATCCGCATCATTGTCGACAACCGTGTAGTTGAATGGAACAACCAGAGTTTGACCATTATCCATCGTCACGTTTACGGTTGCGGTGTGAGTTCCGGTTGTGGAATTATCAACACCAGATACATCCCCAACCGTCTGTGGAGTCACGTTGAATGAAAGCGTACCATAGTCCTTACTTACGTTACGTACCAAGTCCTTGTCGACACTGGCCGTCACCTTAGTTTGTTCAGGACGGAAGTCGTAGTTAGAGTCGTCGCCAAACGTTACGGTGATCGTACCGTTGTCGTTGTACTTGTAGGACTTGATTTCAGGCTTGATTGTCATCCCCGCAAATGAAATATCAGTTGGAGTGCCGATGACATTCTTGGCCACATCTTCACTCACGCTGGTCAACGGAGTGTTGTCGCTGTAGTACAGTGGCTTCATGTTATCTTCAATGGCATTTTGGAAGACAGATGCAAGGCCAAGTTTTACAACCCGAATTTCGACTTCTTTGGTCGTTCCATCCGTGAACGTTACAACTGCAGTCAGGTTGGTTGAATCATTGAAATCAAGATCCGCCAATGCATCAGTGCTCTTCCAAGCGACTGATTTTACCTTATCCTTGTCGTACGTGAGGCTATCGGCGGGGTTGGTCGTCTGGCCGTTGATCACATATCCTTCGTGGTCTACGGAAACAGGAACTACATCGTCCATCGTTTCCCAATCAAATGTGCCCTTCAAAGTCAGACCGTTTTTGCTGTATGTAACAGTACCATCATCAGCGATGTTAGAAGCATAGGCACCACGATCGTCAGTCTTCAGGTGAGTAGTGACGAAATCCTTAATATCGTTGAAAGTGGAAATTACTGAGTTGTCAAAACGGTACAAAGTATTATTTTCGTCACCGTACACGCCATCAGCGATTTCCACGGGAGTAATCTTTGTGCCGACAGCATAGGAAGTTGAGGTTGGATTGCCAGAATTAAAGTTTTCCTTTACCGCATCCCAGTTAATCACATACTTTGTTCCGTCGTACTTGTACCCATTTTCAACAGAAACAGTGTCTGCCGCATCACCGACCATTACCGTTCCATCAGCGTTTTGAATTGCATACTTCGTACTAAAATCAGCAGACTTGTAGAGTGGCACAACAGTTGGGATCATGTTCAAAGTATAGACGGTTGGAGCTCCACCCTTGTAGGCATAGTTAGCATCCGCAACCGCCTTGTCCATGTATCCCTTGATGTAGTCGCTAATGTTATCCACCTTTTGATCAAGAATAGTTGGTACACGCACAAAAACCATGTTTGCTTGACCATCGACTTTACAATATGGCTGATATGGAACGTAAGTCATATCACTAGTTACTTTATCCTTATCAGCAATAATGAAAGTTGGCTGTAAAGCATAAAGCATGTATTTAACATTAGCATTTGATGGCAATTGATTCAGTAGCTGCTTAATGTCCAAGAAAGTCACGCCATAGCATCCAACAAACATAGTGCTAGCATCCTTAACTTGGCTACCGTCAAAGGAACTAACGTCAAGTTCTTTAAGCGAATTACAACCATTAAACATACTTGAAAAGTTAGTAACTTGGCTGGTATCAAAATGTGAAACGTCCACTGATTTCAAATTATTACATGAAGAAAACATTCTAGCCATACCAACTACCTTATCAGTTTTAAAACTTGATACATCTATATGGGTTAGTGCAGAACATCCATCAAACATACCTGACAAGTCAGTCGCTGAACTCGTATCAAATTTCGACGTATCGAAAGTCAGTAATTTCCGATTATTCTTAAACATATCTGAAAAGTCTAAAACTTTGCTAGTAGTGAATTTATCAGGATCAATCTTAATCTCAGTCAAATTGGAACAAGCAGAAAACATCCGTGTCATATATCTAACAATGCTTGTATCAAAATTAGTAAGGTCAAGAGTTGTTAAATTGGCACAACCATTGAATAAATTGGTCATATTTACAACTTTGCTAGTGTTGAAATTAGACACATCTATACTGGTTAAATTTGACATTCCTGCAAACATGCTCGTCATAAAATTAACTTTGCTTGTATCAAATCCAGTAACATCCAATGATGCTAGACTTTTACAGTTCATAAACATCGCAGACATATCTCTAACATTTGAAGTATTAAATCCTGTCAAATTAAGGTTTTGAAGATTAGTACAACCACTAAACATATTACTCATATCGACGACGCTAGTATTAGCCCAATTTGATAGGTCGATGTCAGTTAAGGCAGTACATCCCGCAAATAAATAACGATTATCATATAAGTATGATGAACTAGTGTCAAATGCAGAAAGGTCGACTTCTTGCAGTGTCTTCTTATTCTGGAAAATACCATATAGGCTACCATCATTGAAAGCCACTACACCCCCTGCCTTACTGGTGGATACAGAGGTAATCCCTGGTGTGGCTGCAACTGACTTCATACCGGTTTCATCAATCGTTACCTTATCACACGTCAATCCCAGGTTTGTAAAGTCCCCCAAGGTTGGCAAAACAACGTCAGTGACGCCTACAGTAGGATTGTAACTAACGAGCTTGTACGTGTTGTCTGCCTTGCTAATTGTAAAGTTTTTGATCGTATTGAATGAGTTTACAAATGTAGCCTTTTGCGCTTGGTCCGCAGAATCATACTTGGCTTTAGCTGCTGCTTGATCGGTCGCATCTAATGAAAGAGATGAGAAGTCCGGTGCTTCAGTTGCGTTAGTTTCGTTGCTTGATGCGGTTTCGTTGGTAGTCGCATCTGTGTCCGTGCTTGCCAACACAATGTCCGTATTTGATGTTTGGCCGTTTGTGACGGCTTCGGTGACAGCTGAACTGTCCGTGGCTTTTTCATCGGCGTGCGCAACGGTAGCGTGTCCGGCGAAGATTGCCATTAAAGTTACGCTACAAAATCCGATCGTAAGTTTGCGCAGTCGATAAGTAGGTTGTGCTTTCATATATATGTCCTCCCAGTAATATACATCGAAAGATTATCATAATTTAAATATATCTTTTCTTGACAATATCTGCAATTGTTAATATTTAAACGCTTACAATGTCAATTGCCAAAGTTATTGAAAACGCATTGAAAATATTGAATTATATGTACTTTTAAAAGAATCTCTTATTAAAGAATAAATAATTGTGATATCACAAAGGCCACCCGGATTGCTCCGAGTGGCCCTTTTGGTATTCACCTATTTACTTGTGCGTTTGCGTGACAGAACGATGATTCCTAAACCTGCCAGTAAGAACCCGAGTACGATGGATGCGATTGATTGTTCATCCCCGGTTTGTGGGAGCTTCTTCTGGTCGGCTTGAGAGTTGGCTGCAGTCGTGTGGGATGCAACAGCACCTTCAGTAGTGGCTTCTGGAGCTGTGGCGTTCGATGTGTCGGCATCGAGGGCTTCAGCCTTGCCAGCTACCGGTTGATCAGTTTCAGGCTTAGTTGGATTGTTCTCGCCTGGAGTTGCCGGTTGGTCGGTACCTGGTGTAGTTGGCTTGTCCTCACCTGGAGTTGCCGGTTGATCAGTACCTGGAGTTGTTGGCTTATCCTCGCCTGGAGTGACTGGTTGATCAGTGCCTGGAGTGGTTGGCTGGTCGGTACCTGGCACGTCAGGCTTGCCTGGTGTATCCGGCTTGCCTGGGTCGACCGGAGTTACAGCAGGTTCAGCCACGTCAACGTTTACAGTGGTCTTCAGAGTGGAGCCATCTGCGAAGG
>JAUMUE010000040.1 GCA_030530845.1 Limosilactobacillus sp. | reverse complement strand
CCTCCATTTTGGAGGTAGCTATAACTCTTCACCAATACGATTTGACAAAGAGCCTCTAATACTCCTTTAATAAACAAACTAAAAAGACAGGCTAACGTTTAAAAACATTAGCCTGTCTTAATTATGTTTAGTTCAATAATGACGTTTGTTCTGGGTCATTCAAAATATTTGTTTCTTTGATGCGAATCTTGACAGGTTGCCCTTGTGTTTCGGTATCGATCACGAATGTACCATTGGATTTGATTGATCCGAGGTGGTGATCATTGACAGCGACATCTTGGAACAGAGGACGATCGGTGATAACTTCAAAGACGCCCGCAAAGTCAGCGTCGTATGCAAGGAAGTCTGCGATCTTGTGTGGTTGGCTCTTCAAACGGTGGAGCACCAATTCACCCCGCCGTGCACGTGCACCGACTTCAATCTCATCGACTGGCATTTCCTTGAATGCACCGCGTTGAGTGATGGATGCGATCCGTTGACCATCCGCAACTTTGACCAGATCAACCAACACATCATCGTCCTTCAGGTTAATCGCACGCACACCGGCAGTCCGGAGACCTTGTACTGGTACGTCGGCGATACCGAAGCGGACGGCGTAACCATCACGGGTGATTGCCAGCAGTGAGTTAGCTTGGTCCCCTTCTTCGTAGTAGTCGACACTTACAACCCGAGCATCGCCACTCTTGAGCTTAATTGCAACGCTCGCACGGCTCTTGTAGCGTGAACCTGGTTCGTAGTCGGTGTATGCAGTCCGCTTAACTTGACCGTCAGAAGTACCGAAGATGAAGCTCCCTGGCAAGTCGAGCTTGTCAAATACCATTGCCTTGATGATCTCTTCCTTGTCATCGAGACCGATCGTTTGAGAAATGTGCTCACCAGTATCCTTCCAACGCACGTCAGAGATCTCGTGAATTGGACGGTAGATCACGTGACCAAGGTTGGTGAACATGAACAGGTGTGACAAGGTATTCGTTTGTGTGATCAACAGTGGGTAGTCGTCTTCTCTCAGACCATCTTCGTCGATTGAGGACGCCTTGAAGGAACGGATACTACTCCGCTTGATGTAACCAGCACGGGAGACGAGTACGACACAGTCTTCGTTTGCGACCGTAACCTTAGTATCGATTTCGATCTTTTCAACTTCATCCTCGATCTTGGTACGACGGTCGTTAGCAAATTCCTTCTTGATAGCCTTCATTTCCCGTTCCACGACGGCTGCCAATTCATTGTCATCAGACAAGATCAATTGGTATTCGGCGATCAAGTCGTTGAGGTGTTGTTGCTCATCCTTTAATTCTGTCACGTCGGTATTTGTCAGACGGTACAGTTGCAGAGTAACGATTGCTTCTGCTTGGGCGTCGGTGAAGTCGTATTGGTCGATCAAGTTTTGCTTGGCGTCCTTACGATTCTTACTTGCCCGGATCGTCTTGATGACTTGGTCGAGGATGGACAGCGCTTTGATCAAACCTTCGACGATGTGGAGACGGCGTTGGGCCTTGTCGAGGTTAAACTTAGTACGGCGACGAACAACTTCCTTTTGGTATGCCAGGTATGAAGTCAGGATCCGCTTCAAGCCGACACGCATTGGACGTTGGTCATCAATTGCCACCATGTTGAAGTTGTAGTTGATCTGCAAGTCGGTGTTCTTGAGCAAGTAGTTCAAGATCCCTTCTGCATCCGCATTCCGCTTCAATTCGATGGCGATCCGCAAACCAGAACGGTCGGTTTCATCACGCGCTTCGACAATCCCCTCAACCTTCTTAGCTAAGCGCAAGTCATTGATTCGCTTAACCAGTTGAGCCTTGTTGACTTCGTATGGGATTTCGGTGACGTTGATTTGTTGACGTCCACCACGCAGGTCTTCGATATCGACCTTGGCACGGACAACAATCCGCCCACGACCAGTTTCGTAGGCCTTCTTGATTCCGTCGACACCTTGAACAATCCCACCGGTTGGGAAGTCAGGACCAGGGATGAATTCCATCAACTTATCAAGGTCAGCGTCTGGGTGCTTGATGAGGTACATCAAAGCATCAAGCACTTCACCGAGGTTGTGAGTAGGAATTTCAGTCGCGTAACCGGCAGAAATACCAGTCGCACCATTGACCAGCAAGTTAGGAATCCGTGCTGGCAGTACAATTGGTTCCTTTTCGGTATCATCGAAGTTCAAGGTCATCTCAACGGTGTCCTTGTCGATGTCTTGGAGCATTAAGCCGGCGATCTTGGATAGACGGGCTTCGGTATAACGCATGGCGGCTGCGGGGTCACCATCCATTGAACCATTGTTACCGTGCATTTCGATCAGCGGCTCACGGAGCTTCCAATCTTGGCTCAACCGCACGAGGGCTTCGTAAATAGAGCTATCACCGTGGGGGTGGAAATTACCCATGACGTTACCGACAGACTTGGCAGACTTACGGAATCCCTTGTCATAGGTGTTGCCGTCCTTGTTCATAGCAAACAGGATCCGGCGTTGAACAGGCTTCAGACCATCACGGATATCAGGCAGGGCCCGTTCTTGAATAATTGATTTGGAATAACGACCAAAACGCTCACCCATCAATTGTTCGAGCGTTCTAGTCTCAATCTTTGCGTCTCTCACGAAAATTATTCCTTTCCTTTAAGCGATTTAATCATCTAAATGCTTCTTGCTTGCGACTAATTCGTCTGATTCTTGGTCATCACTGAGGGTGAATTGGACGTTTTCTTCGATCCATTCCCGACGTGGTTCAACCTTGTTACCCATCAGTGTAGTCACTTGGCGTTCGGCTAATTCGGCATCTTCAATGCTTACACGAATCAGCGTCCGTGTTTCGGGGTTCATAGTCGTCTCCCAGAGTTGGTCGGCGTTCATTTCACCAAGACCCTTGAAGCGTTGCAGAGATGCGGTCTTACCCATCTTCTTAGTCAGCTTGGTCAATTCTTCATTGGTCCATGCGTAAGTGATCTCTGTCTTTGCACCACGGCCTTGTTGGATGCGGTACAGAGGTGGCAAGGCGATGTAGATCTTCCCTGCTTCGATCATTGGGCGCATGTACTTGTAGAAGAAGGTCAAGAGCAGGATTTGGATGTGGGCACCGTCATCATCGGCATCAGTCATGATGATGATCTTGTCATAGTTAGAGTCTTCCACGTCGAATTCAGAGCCTGCCCCGGCGCCGACTGTGTAGATGATGGTATTTAATTCTTCATTTTTCAAAACGTCATCCAGCTTGGCCTTTTCAGTGTTGAGGACCTTACCACGCAATGGAAGGATGGCTTGGTACTTACGGTCACGGCCTTGCTTAGCAGAACCACCGGCAGAGTCCCCTTCGACCAAGAAGAGCTCATTCTTTTGAGAGTTCTTGGATTGTGCGGGGGTCAGCTTACCAGAAAGGTTACGTTCTTTACGGTTCTTTTTCATGCCACCGCGGGCTTGATTGCGGGCTTTGCGGGCAGCTTCACGGGCTTCTCTGGCCTTGAGTGCCTTTCTAATCAGCATTTGTGCGAAGTCACCGTTTTCCATCAAGCTGTAGTTGAGCTGTTCGGAGACGATGTTGTCCACGATCTTGCGGGCTTCTGGCGTACCGAGCTTGTCCTTAGTCTGCCCTTCAAATTGTAAGAGCCGTTCCGGAATCCGGACAGAGATCACGGCAGTCAAACCTTCACGGACGTCACTACCTTCCAAGTTCTTGGCGTTGTCCTTAAGCAGACCCACCCGCTTGGCGTAGTCGTTAAAGGTCTTGGTCCACGCATTGCGAAAACCTGATTCGTGAGTACCACCGTCAGGAGTACGGACATTGTTGACAAATGAAAGCAGCGTCTCTGAGTATCCGTCGTTGTATTGCGCAGCGACTTCAACTTCGACACCGTCATCCTTGCCGTCAAAGTAGAGAGTCTTGCCAAGAGTATCCTTACCTTCATTGAGGTATGATACGAATTCTTGGATACCATCGTTGAATTGGAAAACATCTTGCTTTTCTTGACCTGCCCGCTTGTCGGTGAGCACAATCTTGATACCCTTAAGCAGGAAGGCAGATTCACGCAGGCGGTTAGCGAGCGTATTGTAATCGTATGTGGTCGTACTGAAGATCTTTGGGTCCGGCTTGAAAGTAACGGTGGTCCCAGAGTCGTCTTGGGTCTTACCCAGCTTCTTCAGTGTACCGACCGGCTGTCCACCATCCTTGAAGATCTCTTGGTAACGGACGTGGTCTCTGACGATCGTCAATGTCAAATTGGTCGACAGGGCGTTCACAACTGAGGCACCCACCCCGTGCAGCCCACCTGACGTCTTGTATCCGTCAGCTTGGCCGAACTTACCACCGGCGTGCAGGACCGTCATGATAACTTCTGGAGTTGGCTTACCAGATGCGTGCATACCCACTGGCATCCCCCGACCGTGATCTTGTACTGTGATCGCATTGTCGGGCTCAATCGTAACATTGATCTCATCCCCGTATCCAGACAGAGCTTCATCGACGGCGTTATCCACAATTTCATAAACCAAGTGGTGCAGGCCCCGCGAATCAGTCGACCCGATGTACATACCGGGACGTTTACGGACAGCTTCAAGCCCTTTCAACACTTGAATTGATGATTCATCATATTTAACCTTTTCCGTGGTCATGAGTGACCTCCCATTTCAGTAGTGAACATTTGTTCGAAATATAATCTTACCACGAGCAAGTCGAAGTGACAATTTGAAATTTTCCTCGGGTAAAAAAACAGTTACGTAATTCATATTACTCAAATTAATTTGTGAGTGCAAATGGATATTTGAATTTTTCTCGTGAAAGCTACCGTCCAGCTACAAACTATGGTATGATTTTATTTTGATAATCAAAGTAATTTTAGGAGAATCATATATCATGACAATTAAGATCGTCGGAATGATTGTAGTAGCCTACCTACTCGGATCGATCCCTTCTGGCTTATGGATTGGCCAAATCTTTTATAAGAAGGACATCCGCCAGCTTGGTAGTGGTAATATCGGCACTACTAACACCTTCCGGACACTGGGTCCAAAAGCCGGTACCGTGGTATTATTCATGGATATTTTGAAGGGTACCCTAGCTGCGAGCCAACCTTACATTTTAGGGTTGAGTCACTCAGTTAACCCCCTGTTAATCGGTTTGTTTGCCTCACTGGGCCACACCATCTCAATCTTCGACCACTTCCACGGTGGCAAAGCGGTTGCGACGAGTGCGGGGATCCTGCTGGCATATAACCCACCAATGTTTGCCCTCGCCTGCGCTATCTTTATCGGAACAATGCTCTTAACATCGATGGCCAGCGCAGCAAGTATCATTGGGATCACGACCATTTTCATCGTCTCCCTGTGCATCCACGACTGGGTACTGGCCTTAGTCGCCGGAATCCTCAGTGCAGTCGTGTGGATCCGTCACCGTAGCAACATCAAGCGGATTTTGACTGGGACCGAATCACTGGTGCACTTCGGACTGATATATCATTTACAACAAAAGAATAAATAATAAAAAAAGCCTGTG
>JAUMUE010000039.1 GCA_030530845.1 Limosilactobacillus sp. | reverse complement strand
GCAATGATAGCATCGTGTGAATACACGGTGCTTTTTTTGTGCTTTAAACAACCTCCCAAGATATGACATTTGTCATACCATGTCATTACTTTTCTTTCTACAGAAGTACTTGGCTTTTCTATAAACTAAAGATAGTAAATAAGACAAGTATAGATAGGAGTGAAAGACATGGCACAAACTGTTTTAGCAGTCAAAAACCTGACGAAGAAATACCAAAGCCAACTCGTCTTTGAAAACTTAAACTTTGAAATCAAAGAAGGCGACATCGTAGCACTGATTGGTAAGAACGGTGCCGGTAAATCAACTTTCATCAACATTGTTAACCAACTGATCAAGCCTACTAGTGGTGAATCCATCTTCTTTGGCAAAAAGAAATTGGACCGTAACCGGATCGGATTGATGATGCAGACATCATTCAACTTCAATCGGATTACCGTTAAGGAAGCAATCCAACTTTTCCGTTCCTACTACACTCATCCACTGCCATACGAAACTTTAATAAAGATGGCGGAACTGGAAGGGTTCGAAAAGCACTACATGACTCGTCTCTCTGGTGGTCAACGTCGGCGCCTGCAATTTGCCTTGACCTTGGCGGGGGATCCAGACTTTATTTTCCTCGATGAACCAACTACTGGAATGGACCCTGACAGCCGGGTGAAGTTCTGGAAACGGATTGATGATCTGAAAAAGCAAGGTAAGACCTTCATCATCACCAGTCACTACCTGGAAGAATTGGAAGAAGTCGCTAACCGGTTCTTGTTCTTACATAACCACCACATTATTTTCGATGGTGGCCTGGAAGACATTCACCGTTACTTCTCACAAACCCAGGTAAACTTCTCTAGTCCACTGGATGAAAAGACTTTCCAAGCATTACCTACCGTCTCCAAAGTCCGTGAGATGAACCACAACTACCAATTGCTGGTTGCTGATATGAAGGCATTCCTGCCAGAGTTTGCAAAGCACATTGGTGAGATCGATAACCTCGAAATTAAGAACCAAACGCTCAACACCGTCATGGACGAAGTGATCAGTAAGGAGGATTAACATGAAAAACTTATTCTACCAATTCGGGCTCAACGTGAAGCGGGTCCTGCTCAGAAACCCATCATTTTTCCTCTTTGACCTCGGATTTCCAATTATGTTCTACGTAATTTTCACCAAGGCGATCAATCAAGGTGTCGACGATAACTTCAAGGTTGTTTACCTGATCAACATGATTGTCTACGGGATCATCAGTACCGCAATCATGAGTGTACCAATTACGATGGAAAACGATCTGAAAAACAACTTTGTGATGTCGATTGAATTGAGTCCATTGTCAAAACTCAGATACTACGTGCAAATGATCGTAATGTTCACCATCTTAAACTTCATCTGTGTGATTGGGATCGGTGTTGCCGGTGTCTTAGTCAACAACATCAAGATTCCGCTGACTGAATGGATTAAGATCGTTATCGCACTGCCTGTGATCAGCACGCCATTCGTATTAATCGGTATCGCACTTTCCTTAACCAACAACTACAACCTGACATCATCGCTTTCTAAGATCGTCTACTTCGCCTTCGCAATTTTCGGTGGGCTCTGGTTCCCAATGCAAATGCTGCCAAAGTGGATGCGTGAAGTCGGTGAACACACTCCAGTTTACAGTGTTGCCAAGATCGGTATGGAAATCGTCAAGAAGCAAGACCTTTCAATGGACCACCTGATCAACCTGTTTATTTGGCTATTTTATGCATCATTGGCAATTTATGTTATTCTGAGAGTATCTAAGAGAAAGGAACTACGCGTATGATGTCTTTTTGAGAAAATGGGTCTTGTTCCCAAAAGCTTTGGGAGCGAGCCCATATTTGCGTTTAATTTATGTTGCACCATTCTTCGTGACCTTTGATGGCAGTCATCCCTATGTGGCGTTGCTGCTGTTACTTCTGTTTATCAAGCTTATCCGCGACTCGTATTTCACCCAGCATACGAAGTTTGAGCTTGTGATGGTCTCACAGCTAGTAGTGTCATTGATCTGTGTGGCTTTGTTTAATTATCCATTTCTGATGATGTACACCGGATTCACGATTCCACACTTGAAGACCCGGCATACAAAGCTTTTGGTTGTGCTATACTACCTGTGCGTGGCGGCGTCGATCTACATGTGCAAGGATGTCTTTATGAGAGAATCGTACGCCCTATGGTTCTACACTGCCGTCTTGATGATTCCAATCCCAATGGCTTACAGCGATGTGAAGAATTATCGGGAGAAGACCAGCTATAAGAACAACGAAAACCGTCTGAAGATGATCATCAAGCAGGACGAACGTGACCGGATTTCCCAGGAACTACATGACACGCTGGGACAGGCCTTTTCGACGCTGGCAGTGAAATCTGACCTGGCGACGAAGCTGATCGAGAAGAAACCGGAGATGGCAAAGGAGCAGGTCCAAGACATCGCCCAGTTATCACGGGAAAATCTCGATCTCGTTCGGCAAATCGTCAAGGACATGCGGACCAAATCACTGTTCCAGAGCCTCTATGAACTTGGTGAACGCCTGCAAGAGCACGACATTCTCCTCTTTACCAACAACCAGGAAGTCGCGCTCTCGTGGCCGAATGAGCTTCAAGAGGGATTGTGTGATATTATTAGTGAATCAGGGAATAACGTCATCAAGCACAGTCATGCCAACAACTTCAACATCGACTTTGAAGAAGATGAAGATAATTACCAGGTAGTGCTGCGCGATGACGGGATTGGTTTCCGAACAGCGGATTTAGATAAGGACGGACACTTTGGGATTTCGGGGATCAGAGAAAAAGTCGCCAAACTGTCTGGTTCACTGGACATGTATTCCGACGATGGTGCGGTGATTAAAATTAAGTTTCCGAGAAAATAGGTGGTACGATGGTGAAAATTTACCTAGCTGAAGATCAAAAAATGCTAAACTCGGCGCTGGCGATGCTGCTGGACTTAGAAGATGACTTCGAGGTCGTGGGCACCAGCTTAGACGGCCAGGACGCGCTCAACGGAATTTTGCGGACCCGTCCAGACGTGGCGATTTTGGATATTGAAATGCCCAAGATGACTGGCCTAGAAATTGCCGATGCGTTAAATCAAAAGGGGATCGACATCAAGATCGTCATTTTGACCACCTTCTCACGGAAAAACTACTTCAAGGAGGCGATGGAAAATCACGTCAACGCCTACCTGCTCAAGGATAGCCCCAGTGATTCTCTGGTCGACTCTATCCGTGCGGTCCTCAATGGCGAAGTCGTGATCGACCCCAAGCTGATCTCTGACGCCTTTTCTGATAACAAGTCACCGCTGACCGAGCGTGAAATTGAGATCCTGCAAGCCCTCAAGTCTGACCCCAGCACCAAGGACCTGGCAAAGAAGTTTTTCCTGTCTGAGGGAACGATTCGCAACTACATTTCCAACATCTTGAGCAAGACTGGCACCAAGTCACGTCTTGAAGCACTCAATATGGCGGAGAGAAACGGCTGGATTTAAGATGAATAATTACTTTGAACAATACAGCAAATTTCAGCGCTGGATGGAAAACCACCCAGCGCTGATTCAGATCCTGCGCTGGTTTAACCGCTGCACGGTGGTCGTGATGTACCTGTCCTATGTGGTGATGGTTGCGACAATGGCGTGCCTGCGTGGGCTATGGGCTTACCCAGTCCTGCTAGTGCCAGGGGTTGGTTTTATCCTCTTAACCATTGTCCGCAAATCCCTGAATGCACCGCGGCCCTACGAAAAATCCGGGATCGAACCACTGATCAAACGGGGCAAGAAGGGGGACTCATTCCCGAGCCGTCACGTCTTCTCCGCAACCGTAATCAGCATGGTCGCCCTCTGGATTGCTTGGCCGTTCGGGGTGGTGCTGATGGTGCTGTCGGTCCTGCTTGCTTGCGCCCGGGTGATGGGTGGCGTCCACTATCCACGTGACGTGGTGGCAGGGATGCTAGCAGGAGTGATCTGCGGTTTATTTTTATGGATGTTTTAGGCGCTTGACACAAAGAGGTACTGAGTTATGAATGATGAAGAAAAGGCGATCGAAGAACAAAAGAAGCTGGTTAAAGAGCTCAGAGAACAGCTTGAGTTTGCGCACATGAAGATCGACTATTTAGAAAAATTGAATGCTTTGATGGAGAAAGAAGACAAAAGAAAAACGGATCTTTCCGATCGCTAACCAACATGTCGTTGCTTGCAACGGCATTTTTTCTTTTTAAATTTGTGACGCCAAACGCTGCAGTGACGGGCTTTTACAGATTTTTTCAAAAAAATTTAAACAAAAAGCTTGCCAAAAAAGTTAGTTGCTTATATACTTAGTTACACAAGCAATTAACCAATGAACTTTGGGAGGTGATTTCGTGCAATTCAAATTTGATGAATCCACACCACTGTACCAACAAATCGCAACGCAGCTTGAAGACATGATCTTCACAGGTGTGTTTGGACAGGGCGATCAGATTCCGTCCACGACCCAGTTATCACAACAGCTGCAGATTAATCCAGCCACGGTTCTTAAGGGAATGAACATGCTGGTAGATAAGGACCTGGTAGAAAAACACCGGGGACGCGGAATGTTTGTCGCAGCAGGTTCACAGGAGAAAATAATGCAAGCACGTAAGGAAAGTTTCTACAACGATTATGTGAAGAGCCTACTTGAAGAGGCCCACAAGCTCGGAATCAACAAAGAACACCTAATGGAATTAATTGAACGGGGGGAAAACGATGGAACAATTACGGATTGATCACATTACTAAGTTATATGGTCGCCGCGTGGTACTTGACGACATTTCATTCACGCTGCAACCTGGCAAGATCTATGGGCTGCTTGGACGAAACGGGGCGGGTAAGACAACCCTGTTAAACATCATCACGAACCGGATCTTCGCAACTTCAGGTAAGATCAGCTTGGGCGATACCGAACTCAAGAACGATGATGAAGTGATCGGCCAATTCTTCCTGATGAGTGAACACACACTCTACTCTAAGCAAACCAAGATCAAGAAGATGTTTGACCTGGCTGATGCTTCATACGGCAAGTTTGATTACCAAAACGCGCAACGTCAACTCGGATTGTTTGGACTTCAAGAAGATGACGAATTAGCCAAGCTCTCCACAGGTCTGCAAACTATTGCCAAGGTGATCGTCGCATTGAACGTGAACGCCAGCTACATTTTCCTCGATGAACCAGTGCTCGGACTTGACGCTAACCACCGGGAACTCTTCTACAAGGAACTGATCCAAAGCTACCAAGACAAGCCACGGACTTTCATTCTTTCTACGCACCTGATTGAAGAAATCCAACAATTAGTGGAACATGTCCTGGTACTTCACGAAAACAAGATTCTGGCGGACGAAGAAGTGGAAGCTATGCTCAGTAAGGCTTATGCAATCTCCGGACCTGAAGCAGATGTTGACCAATACGTGGAAGGATTAAACGTTATCGGTTCCGACAAGATGGGGAACATGAAGACGGCCTACGTATACGACAAGCTCGACGACATGCGGGTGATCCCAGACCGTGTCCAAATTAACCACATCGACTTACAACACTTATTCATCCAATTAACGAACGGGGGTGCACTTTAATGAAGAACCACAAATTAGAATTAGTAACCACTAACACCATGCGTCACTTTGGCGCGATGGCAGGAATTGTCGCAGCGTGGGTAGTGGGAATCCAACTGGTGATTGCAATCCTTGATTTGGTGTTTAGCCAAGACATTAAATCATTCTTGGTTAGCCTGTCAGCTATTCCAGCATCACTGCCAAACTTCTTTGAAATCGTCATCTTTATCGCATTCATGTTTGTGTACCCAGACTTTAAGTGGGCAATCCAAAACGGTATCTCACGTCGCACCTTCTTACGTGGCCGCATGATCGCATTACTTGGCTCAGTAGTTGCGGTCTTCGTGGTTAACCAAGTGCTTAACTTATTTGACCGTCCGGTATCTGATCCAATGACGATGTTGATCGACTTTTCAATCCTGTTGGCAAGTGTGTTGACGGCACAAACAATCGGGACTGGATTTGGACTTCTTAACCGCCGTGGCAAGGTGATTGCCGCAATCGGTATCCCAGTTGTCTTCATTCTCTTGATGACGAGTCTGATGGGGATTATCTTCGGCTTCCAAGACCAAATCAGCCATGCGCTCTCCAACGAAGCATTCGTTGACGCTGTCATCAAGATTATGGCAACGCCTTCACTCCCATGGATCTTCCTGGTAATCTACCTTCTTATTAACTTAGGACTTACCAAGTTCTTCAACGACCGGATGCAATTACGTCGTGACTAAACAAAAAATCGATGCCAAGCAGGCATCGATTTTTTCGTTATTAAGCATATCGTTGGACGAATTCAGCGACAAATTCCGCGAATTCTTTCCGGTCGTTTAAGGCGGGCACGAGAGTCAGCTTTTCACCACCGTTTTCCAAGAAGAGGTCACGGTTCTCGATTCCGTCTTCGTGGAGGGTTTCTAGGCAGTCAGTTACGAATGAAATTGGGCTGACGAGTACTTTCTTGGTACCACTCTTGGCTTCTTCGACCAGGGTCTTGTTTAAGTAGGGTTGCAGCCATGGCATTGGGCCGAACTTGGATTGGTAGACCATCTTGATCTTGTCGGCGGGGATGTCGAGGCGCTTCTTCAGCAGGTTAAAGGTCATTTCGGTCTGGAACTCGTATGGGTCACCGTGCTTAACCATTGATTGTGGAATCCCATGATAGGCAATCATCAGGCGGTCATATTCATCCTTTTCCCAGTGTTCTTGAATCTGCTTGGCGAGGACGTCGAGGTAGGCTTCTTCTTCGCCGAAACGGTCGATGACGGGGATAGAAGGGTCGACAGCCTTAACTTGATCGATGATTGATTGTGCAGAGCTTTGGGTGAATTGAGGGAAGAGTGAAAGGACGATGATATTTTCGTCACGGGACTTCATTTCCGCAATCTTGTCAGCGATGGCAGGTTGTTCGTATGTCATCGCCATTTGGACGTCCCATTCAGGCAGTTCTTCTTGGACCTTTTGGCGGAGACGTTCGGTGTAAACGATCAATGGAGATACTTCTTCAGTCCAGATTTCACGGTACAAAGCAGCTGATCGTGGTGAACGCTTGGGCAGGATAAAGTTCTTCAGGATTGGTTGCCAGAGCATGCGGGGCATAGTCACCACGTTCGGATCGCCCAAGAAGACGTTTAAGTAGTGCTTAACCGCTTCAGTAGTGGTGTCAGCAGGTGAGCCGAGGTTGACGAGTAGTAGTCCGTTTTTCATTCAATATAACTCCTTAACTAGCGACGTGATTTGAAATAAAAGGCTAGCGCGATAATGATCAAAAGAACGATCACCGCAAGACGTGGGTTGGCCTTGAAAAGCTCGTTCATCGCGTGGACTTGTCCGATTCCAATTGGCAAATTCAACATCAAAATCGCCTCCTAAATTGTATAGATTTATTATGAGGTTATTGGGGGTTTTTATCAATTAATTTTTGTGAGCAAAATAGATATATCTCAGCTTAATTCGTGGTATTCTTTGGCATGAGGAGGGAATCGTGATGAACAAAGAAGAGTTAAAACAAAAGCTAACATCAATCCAATATGCCGTGACGCAGGAAGCCGCAACCGAACGCCCATTTACTGGCAAGTACGATCACTTTGACGAACCAGGGATTTACGTGGATGTCGTCAGTGGCGAACCACTTTTTTCCTCACTCGATAAGTATGACTCAGGCTGCGGATGGCCCGCATTCACCAAACCCATAGAACAGCGCGCATTAAAGGAAAAACGCGACCAATCATTTGGGATGGAACGGACAGAGGTGCGGAGTAAACAAGCTGATTCTCACCTCGGACATGTCTTCACTGATGGTCCACTCGACCGCGGTGGTCTCCGTTATTGCATCAATTCCGCCGCACTGCGTTTCGTTCCTGTAGAAAAACTTGAAGAAGAGGGATACGGACAGTACCGTTCACTCTTCGGCTAATCCAAAAAAGAGGTCTACC
>JAUMUE010000038.1 GCA_030530845.1 Limosilactobacillus sp. | reverse complement strand
CCTCCATTTTGGAGGTAGCTATAACTCTTCACCAATACGATTTGACAAAGAGCCAGAATAAAGTTCGATATAATAAATGTGAGGAATATATCTCATTAATTTTTAACATTCCTCGTGAATTGCCTTATATAAACTCGCGAAATATTGTATACTTTTGACATTTGTTAAAAAGAAGTCAATTGGAGGCTGGTCTCATGGTAAGAGTTAAACACCTCAATAAATATTACGGTGACTTCCAAGCTCTTAAGGACATAAATATTAATTTGGAGCCGGGGAAGATCACGGGAATTATCGGTAAAAATGGTGCGGGGAAGAGTACGCTCTTTCATGCCCTTTTGAACTTTGTGAAATATGATGGTGAAATTGAATGGAGTGACGGCGGTAAGATTAATTACGAAAACGTCGGCTACCTTCCTGAAGAGCGGAGTTTAATCCAAAATATCAAAGTGTATGATCAAATCGCATACATCGCGACTTTGAAGGGAATTAACCGTCACGAATTAAAGACGATGATTCCAGAATGGATGGACAAGCTGAAGATCAAAGGTAAGCCAAGCGATAAGGTTAAGAAGCTTTCTAAGGGTAACCAACAGAAGATTCAGTTTATCATGACCCTGATGCACTCGCCAAAGTACATTATATTGGACGAACCATTCAGTGGACTCGATCCGCTGAACGTGTCGCTGATGCAAGATATTATTTTGGAAGAAAAACGCCGGGGTGCGACGATTATCTTTTCTGACCACAACATGAACAACGTATCGAAGCTGTGTGACGATTTGATTATGGTTAATTCTGGTGAAGTGGTGCTCGATGGTTCAATCAAGGACGTTCGTAACAGTTTTGGGGCAACCAATGTTTTCCTTGAGGGTGATTTCGACAAGTCTGAACTTGAGGCACTCCCAGGAGTTACTGCGGTTTCACAAAACGAAGAATCGTATAAGCTGGTCCTGGAAGATGAAAGCTATGGACAAGCGGTCTTTGATGCCGTGACGCATGGAAAGTATATCAAGCGCTTCAGCCAGGAGCCACCAACATTGGAAGAAATTTTCCGCATGAAGGCAGAGGGGTGAGAGCAATGAACAAAATCGGTATCGTAATCAGAGAAACCTGGATCAGACAAGTTAAATCAGTTTCCTTCTGCATGATGGTGCTAGCACCGTTGATCGCAATCGCATTAAATTTCTTTGTGATACATGGGGCATCAGGACAATTCCAATCCTCCAGCAGCTCAGAGCGGATCGCATATGTCGTTTCAGACAAGCGGGTGCCATACCAAGGTGTGGTGAAAAACACGAGTCTGGAGACTGCTAAGAAACGTCTTCACGCAGATAAAATCGACAACTACGCAGTTATTTCCTTATCCGGGAGCCAGATCCACGCTAACCTGTATGGGGATACCCTTACCAAGCGTGGCGAGGCAACGATCCAGACGACTCTAGGATCCATTCAGAAGCGGGTTTCGATTATGGCTAGTGGTCTAACGACGGAACAAGTCCAAACCCTGTCGACTGTACCAAAGCTGACCAAGCACGTCTCCGCTGACCGGACCAAGCAGACGGCCAAGGAGATCTCCAGCTTCGTTATGACGATCGTGCTCTACTTCTTCATGATCACCTACTCATCGATTGTGTCGCAAGAAATCGTCGCCGAAAAGGGTACTAAGATCATGGAAGTGGTACTGTCCTCCATCAAGGGAAGCCACTATTTCATCGGTAAGATCTTTGGGATGGCGCTCGTGATGATTACCCACTTTGCGATTTACGCGGTGACAGGTGTAGCGATGATGAGAATTCCCCAGGTGCATGACATCTTCAAGAAGGGCAGCATCGGTTTCGAAACGATCAAGAACATCGACTTCCGGGTTGTCCTGTTCGTCGGCCTAGGAATCTTCTTCTACATGTTGCTGAGTGCCTTTGCGGGTTCACTCGTTAGCAAAATTGAGGATGCGGGGAAGGCTGCTTCGCCAATCGTCTTCTTGATCATCATCACCTTCGTCCTTTCGATGAACAGCTTCGGTAGCGAGCCAAGCAGCCTGCTGAAGTCACTGTCATTCATTCCGTTTTTCTCACCAATTCTAGCGCCGTCATACATGATAGGTGGATACCTGACCCCAGCGCTTTCCTACACTGCGATGGGAATCCTGGCGCTGTCAGATGTCTTACTCTTCAGCTTGTTGGCAAAATTATATCCAAAATTGATGCTGCAAACTGATTCGGTTTCACCACTTAAGGCCGTTTCATCAGCATTCAAAAATTAAGCACAAAAAAATGCGGCTACCCATTCGTAGTCGCATTTTTCTTTACTTCTCAAAGCCGATCATCAATCCGCCGTTTTCAGCATAGTAGGTACATAAGGCGCCACACGTGGAAATCGTGATGTCTGCGTCAGGGTAAACTTCCTTGATTGCATTAGCCATCTTTTCGGCGCTGTCGGGACAATTTACATGGTCAATGAAAACTTTTCCTCCGTGGTAACCCAGATCGTCAGTCATCACGCCGGCCAACTTTTTGTGCATCTTCTTGCCACCGCGCATCTTGCCTAACATATCGAATTCACCGGCCTCACTCGTTGTTCCGTAGACGTAAATGTTGAGGAGGTGAGCGATTTGGGCGACCTGCTTATTGACACGGCCGTTGTTTGCGAGATTATCTAATTCTTCGAGGACAAATAAAAGGTCAGTTTTCTTGATCCGGTCATTGATTAATTCGACGACCTGGTCAAAGGACATTCCCTTGTTTACTAAATCCGCAATTCGGTATGCCAGTAAACGGATTTGTGGGCCCGCGGACAATGAATCAAAGACGTGAATCTTCACGTCGGGGTGTTCACCCATGTACATTTCAGCAGCCTGGACTGCGGAGTTGTAGCTACCGGATAAACCGGAAGTAATTGTAAGCACATAGATTTCATCTGCGCCATCAAACGCCTCCGCCCAGTTACCGATGTTGGGACATGAACTAGATGTTTTGGACTTCGTAGCCTTCAGCGCTGCCACAAACGCATCCATGTCGATATCGGCGTCATCGATCCACGCTTTGTCGTCAACCATTACCGTCAATGGAACGTTAACGTGCAATACGCCGTCAATATTACTTTCGTAGGAGCTTGCACCTGAATCAGTAACGATTTTGACAGTCATTTTAAATACCTCACTTTGGTTTTTCTATATCATAGGCGGTTTTGAAGGCTATGTCAAAGGTTAATTGATAACTGATTCATAACAATATTGACATAAAACAAATAATTTTCGTAAAATGTTAACTATGGAGGACGATTGAATGAATACAGATGTGCACAAGTTTGAATTGCCACGCTTTGAGGAATTGCCAGATAACGGACTCTACTTACAACAAGTGGTTGATTACCTGAAAGAATGCTTAAAGGATTTTCCTGATATCCAGATTAGTCAATCGCGGATCACTAATTACGTGAAGCGCGACATTTTGGATAATCCGGAAAATAAATTGTACTACCGTTATCACATTGCCCAGTTACTATTCCTCTTCGTTGCAAAGAATGTGCTAGACCAAAAGCACTTGCGCGAATCACTCGCAATTCAAGATGATTCGTATACGCTGGATGTGGCCTACAATTATTTCGTCGCAGAATTAAGTAACGTCACCCAATTTGTCTTCGGCTACAAGAAGCAATTGGAGGAAGTTGGTACTGAGCACACGACGCAAAAAGAAATGTTCCGCAACTTACTGATGGCATTTGCCTACCGTGAATACTTATCGAACTACTTTGAACATTTTGCGGAACAATAAAAGGGACCACGGAAAACTTTCCGTGATCCCTTATTAATTTTAAATTAGCCTTGAAAAACGTCTTGAACCTTACCAGTTAAAGTAATCTTGTCCAAACCGTTGTCGAGTTCGTACTTGTCATCGCCGATCTTGGTTGAGCGGTAGTCGGCTTGTTCAAAGGCAGAAACCAAACCAGCCATGAACTTTTGACCAGCTTCAGTAGTCTTGTATACCATGTTATCTAAGTACATTGGAAGATCAGCACTTTGACGTACCAAAGTAACCAAGTATACTTGTTCGTTAGTCTTAGTAATGTCTTGAGTGTTTTGCATTAATGACATAATGAAATCCCCTTTTATATATCAAATCTATTACTTGTTTCTATTATATTTCATTAAAAATAAATTACCATGATATATGTTGGAATTTTCACGATAAAACGGTTTCTTCTAAAAAAATCGAAAAAAAGTGAGTCATATTTTGAAAAGGTACTATAATAGACGGTGAAAGGAAGCATTATTATGACAATTGATTCAGATGCTCTTAAGAACTTCCAGAGCTCGAAGTTCAATTTTGTTGATGCAGACGGTAACGATGTTGATTTTAGCAACCTTGACGACAGCGCTCAATACACGCTCCGTGACGGTGAAGCGGTCGTTCAAGACAGAATGAGCGCTAAGGAAGTTGTTGAAACCATCGATAATGAATACGGCAAGACCTTAGCAATCTAACTTGCCACAATATGTTCTTATAAAAAGGCATTTCCAGATTCGACGGAAATGCCTTTTTCGTTATGCTTGTTTTTCTGTTTTGATGAAGAAACCGGTGATGATGGTCAAAACGGTCACGAGAATTGGGAAGAATGCGAATGGAATAAATTTCATTGGTGAAACTTGCAAAGCTCCGGCAATGAAGACCCCGGAAACACTCCATGGAACAATTGCGTTGACCGCAGCCCCGGCATCATTCAGGATCCGCGTTAAGAACCGGCGCTTTAATCCCAATTGGTCGAATGACTTGAGAAATGATTGACCTGGCAAGATGATGGCGAGGTAGTGTTCACCGACCATGACGTTAACCCCGATGGCTGTGATTGCCGCAGCTAAGGTTACTCGACCGGCGCTATTTACGACCCCGGCGAGATGCTCGATAATCCCGCTGATGATCTTGAATTTAATCAAGAGACCACCGAGCGCCAGTGCAAAGATAATCAGTGCTAAAGATGTCAGCATACTTGAGATCCCACCCTTGGAGAGGAGGGCATCGATGGTTTTGTTGCCAGTGTGAGAAATAAATCCCATCATGATTGTCTTAGTGATGTTGTTGATGCTCGTGGCAGGTTCGTGAATCCAGCCGAGTGCGATGGCGAAGAGTGAACCGAGACCGAGAGATGGAATGGCAGGAACCTTGAAGAATGCGAGTACGATCAGCAATGCCACCGGAAGCAGGGCCCAACCGGAAATCCAGAAGCCATGTTGCAGACCAGTCATCATTTGGTGAACTTCAGTCAGGCTGACGTGCTTGGAGTTCATGCCGAGCACACCGTAGAGGACGATGCAGATGAGAAGGGCGGGGATGTCGGTGATAAATAAAGTCCGGATGTGTTCGTAAATGCTGATTTCACCGACACTGGCAGCCAGATTGGTGGTACCGGAGAGTGGTGAGATGTTGGCGCCACAGAAGGCACCAGAGACGATTGCACCAGCAGTCAGACCAGGGTTGATTTTCAAAGTCGCTCCGATACCGATAAAGGCGATCCCCATGGTAGAAACGGTGGTAAATGAACTCCCGCATGCAGTGGCAACTAAGGTACAAACGATAAAGACTGTGGGCAAGAAGAATTTGACGGAAATAATTTTAAACCCAATGAACATGATGGTGGGGATGGTACCGGAGAAAATCCAGGTAGCGATCAGTACCCCAATTGACAGGAAAATCACCAGTGGATCAACTCCTGCACGGAGACCGTCACGCATTCCTTCCATCACAGTATCCCATTTGAACCCCCGCAGCTTACCGTAAATTGCCAAGAGGACAAAGGAGATAAACAGGGGTGCTTGTGGTTCTTGCTTTTCGACAATGATCAAGAATCCCAAGATACACAGGATGACTAACAAAACTAAGAGACTTTCGATAAAACTAAAGACCGGTTCCACACGGTCAGACGCTTTCTTAATATTATTCATTTGAATCACTCCTTAAACGAGAAAAAACACCAACTAGACATGAGACGATCCTCAATCTAGCTGGTGTTTGCGCATTTATAAAAGAATAATAGCTCAAAAATATACCTTGCTAGATTGAAACACCTAGCAAAGGCCTCATCAAATACAGCTCTGCCTAGGTGCGAACGTCACTGCCCGCACCAACTGGCACAGACACTAACCGTAATAAGCATAGCTGCGATAGAACTTCGCATTTGTATTTAATGAGAACTGAGTCATATTATCCTTTCCTTTCGTTTGATGTTGGTTACATTAAAACATTCTCATTTTCGGTTGTCAAACGTTAATTAAATTTTCATCGACAACTTTATTTTATTAAGTTAATAGCTTAAGAATCACAACACTTTCAAGAAAAACCTACGAAAATTAATTTGATTTGGTAGAGTAATCACTTGCAGTAAAAATCTAAGGAGTGATAAATAATATGAATGAAACACCACAAGCTCGGCAACCAATTCGCCATCCAAAGCTAGCAATGGTTAGTTTGCTGATGGGTGCGTTTATTGGAATGTTCAGTGAAACAGCAATGAACATCGCGTTGCCTAATCTTATGGCCTCATTACACATTGATACATCCAGCGCCCAATGGTTAGTGACCGGTTACATGCTGGTTATTGGGATTGTATTGCCATTATCAAGTTTAATTTCAAAATGTTTTACGACGCGGCAAGTAATTTGCTTTGCGTTAATTGACTTTATAGTAGGTGCAATTATTTCAGCGTCTGCTAGTACCTTTCCCGTTTTATTAGCTGGACGGATGATTCAAGGGGTTGGTACTGGATTGATTCTTCCCTTAATGTTTGCGGTTGTTATGCAAGTGTTCCCACCACAAAAAATCGGTGCTGTAATGGGAATCTGTGCTTTAGTAATTATGTTTGCCACTGCAATTGGACCAACTTTAACAGGATTAGTTTTAGCTAAGTTATCTTGGCACTGGGTATTCTGGTTGTTTGTTCCCGTACTTTTAGTTGCATTGATATTTGCATTTACCTCGTTAGTAAACATCGGTAAAGTTACTCGTCCACGCATCGATATCCTTTCCATCCTCGAATCAATGATTGGTTTTTCTGGCTTGGTGGTCGGAGCTTCTCTTGCCAGTGAACATGGGTGGATGTCAACGCCAGTTATCTGTTCTTTGTTAATTGGTTTGGTCGTATTGATTTGCTACGTTCACCGTCAATTAACTATTGAAGAGCCAATTTTGAACCTGAAGATCTTTAAGAACCGAGCATTTACCATTGGTGCATGCATCGTAATGATCGACTTCGGTATTATCCTTTCCGCTGTCTATATTCTCCCATTGTACATTCAAAAAGGGTTGCTACTTCCAGTGGCATTAACGGGGATTATCCTCTTGCCAGGTGGGGTTGTGAATGCCTTGACGTCAGCAATTTCTGGTCGGATGTATGATAGTGTTGGTGCTAAAAAGCCTGTAATGATCGGGTTTGCGATTGCTCTGATTGGTGCATTAATGTTGGCTTTTGGGAGCACCCATTCACCCGTTGCTTATATCATCGCAGCTCATGTTGTTTTGATGATCGGGTGCCCATTAGCGATGTCGCCAGCTCAAACTAGTGCATTAAACTCATTGGCTGGGTTAGAATCTGGGGATGGTAGTACAATTCTCAACGCGATGCAACAAGTAGTTGGAGCTTTAGTTACTGCATTAGCAACTAGTTTCTTGGAACTTGGTCGTTCACTTGGTACTGGTTCAGGTGCTGAACGCTTCACTCATGGGGCACACTTTGGATTCTACTTTACAATTATCCTGATCCTGATTGGATTAGTATTATCGTTACAAATTGGTGAAAAGTCAAAGAATCACTAACAGAAGCGCAATAGGTAGGCAATAATTGTCTGCCTTTTTTATTTGGTGGAATTTATGGTTGGAGTAGACCAATTTCCTGGATTTACACATTTATTCAAATTAATTACAATTACTTGTTGACGAGAGTGGGGTGAGATGATACTATAAATGAGTTGCTTCTCAAGGGATGCGAAATAATTAATAAAATTAGTTGTTGACATTCACTTGGTAAATTGGTAACATAGATATGTTGTCTTAATGACATAGACGACATGGTAGACCTTTGAAAACTGAACAAAGTTTCGACGAATCAAATGTGTAGGGTCTC
>JAUMUE010000037.1 GCA_030530845.1 Limosilactobacillus sp. | reverse complement strand
CACAGTGAAGTCGCTGTAACTACCCTTGTCGGCAACCAGGTCATCGGCTGTCAACCCATCACCAGCTGTCACGGTCTTGCCGTTAACTAGCTTAAATGCCTTCGCCTTCACTTCTACTGTGGTGGTAAGGCTCAAGGTTTCGCCAGCATCATCCTTACCTGTCACTGTGATAGTTTGTTTACCAACCTTTTCTGGATCGTAGCCAGTCACAGTGAAGTCGCTGTAACTACCCTTGTCGGCAACCAGGTCATCGGCTGTCAACCCATCACCAGCTGTCACGGTCTTGCCGTTAACTAGCTTAAATGCCTTCGCCTTCACTTCTACTGTGGTGGTAAGGCTCAAGGTTTCGCCAGCATCATCCTTACCTGTCACTGTGATAGTTTGTTTACCAACCTTTTCTGGATCGTAGCCAGTCACAGTGAAGTCGCTGTAACTACCCTTGTCGGCAACCAGGTCATCGGCTGTCAACGCATCACCAGCTGTCACGGTCTTGCCGTCGACTAGCTTAAATGCCTTCGCCTTCACTTCTACCGTGGTGGTAAGGCTCAAGGTTTCGCCAGCGTTATCCTTACCTGTCACAGTGATAGTTTGCTTACCAACCTTTTCTGGATCATAGCCAGTCACAGTGAAGTCGCTGTAACTTCCCTTATCCGCAACCAGGTCATCAGCTGTCAGTGCATCACCGGCTGTCACGGTCTTGCCGTCGACCAGCTTAAATGGCGATAAGGCAGCGAATCTGATTTCGTTGCTGGTAATGGTGTTGTCGCCGAGCTTGTAGGAGTAGGTACCCTTGACCGTGGCAACGCCATCTGCAGCGAAGTTGAATGTCACGTCAGGGTATTGGGTCTTCAGCGCGTCGATGTCCTTAAGAACGTTCTCGACTAGCTTTGGTTGCAACTTATTGAGGGCCTCATCAACGCTAGCGATCACTGTTGGCACGTTTGCGTCGTATTGGTAGAGGGTTGCCTCAGTCAGGTCATCATCGTTTGGCATAGCAGCCGCGTCAGTCGTCACAGGGGTATTCAATTTTGGCTTGGTAACCGCACCGTCGTCGAATGTGTAGCCATCGTCAGCGGTGATGTCCATCGCATCAGCAGCTTGTTGCAGAAGGTCGTTGTAATTATCGACAGCGTAGTACCCTTCTGGCTTGCCAGTAGCAGGATCAGCGTCGCGCCAAACCATACCGTCCGGAATATTGATATTCACAGTCCGTTCAGTGCCGTAAGTAACATATCCAACACCTGGAACATAGGTTGCGCTCTTGATGTGCAGAACCGCAGTAGCATCCTTCGTACCACTAGGCTTGTTGGCAACGAACTTAAGGACTTTTGGCTTTACTTCATCAGTCACGTTTGCGTCAACCCAACTGATATCCAGTGTGTTGATCTTGTACTTGTCAAAACGTGCCACTTGATCGAGGACGCTCAAATTAATCTTTTCCGTCCAATCGGCTGTCGGAATCTCATCAACAGCCTTCTTCAAAGCAGCCTTCGCTTGGTCAGACAAGTTGGTGTTCTTGTCAGCAGCGGTCTTGATATTTGTCCGAACCAGGCTGGAGTAGAAGTCGGCAGCAGCGTCTTGAACTGGATAAATCGTGAACGAGGTGTTAACCATATGATCCGGATCGTCGTTGATATTGTAGATCTTGTAATCACTACTCAAAGCCTTGGTGTAGGAGAAGAATTCAACAGTATCAGTGATTCCCTTGTAGATTGACATTTCACGGTTACCAGTATTGAAGGCGTCTTGCATGTCCTTAATTTGGTTGACGTCACCAATGATACGCTTGATGTCGCTTGCACCGTGGAGCATGTCGGTGATGTTTTGGTTGCTGGTGACGTTGGTAACAATCAACTGGGTCATGCCCTTGGTGTTTTGGTAGAGCCCGGTTAAATCTGCATTGTCAGCAAACTTAGGCACAGAAGCGATGTAACGAAGCGTCGTGTCCGCAAACATTTGCTTAGCGTCAGTAACGTTTGACAGGTCCAGTCCCGTCAGCAGGTTCGTCATTGGTGCGTAGTCGATCAGCTTGAAGTTTTCGTCACGGGTGTAAGTGTATTCGTAGTTAAGCACACCAGATCCCTTGAACATCATGCTGGTGTTGGTGAGTTTCAAGTTCTTCCATGCGTCTGGGAAGATGATGGAGTAGTTTTGCATCAGTGACTTATCGTTGTAGAAGAGACCCATTAATGATGTGATTTTTGGGTTAATATTCGTTGGCAGTGCCAGCCATTGCAGTTTTGGCGCGTTCGCAAATGCATAGGCCATTGATGGTACGTTGGTCAAATCAAGACCGGATAAGTTAGCCCCTTCCAGCGTGGTTGAATTACCCAGCAAGTTCATTCCGTCAGCTTCCGCCTTTGGATATGAGTATTGATCTTCAATCCCAGATGACGCAGGTGAAACCAAAGTCAGTGGGTCATAAACGTAAAGAATGTGGGCACGTGAAGCAATCTTACGGAAAAGTGAAACGTCCATTTGCGTGATCTCGTCACTAATCATCACGTCTTGGCCATCGATCATTGACCAGTCATCGATATCAGTAACCACATCCCCGCCAGAGAGTGAGCCTGAAATTGGGTCAGTCTCTGGAATGGTGTTTTCAACGTATTCCGTGTCGTCCAACGTCAGGTACTTGTATGGCAGTTCTTGTGATGAGCTGTCATCATTAGTATCAGCGTCAGTCGTGGTGTTATTAGTAGTCGCATTGGTATTGGCGTTGGCCTGATCAGTAGTCGCAGCGGTGTTGGACTTGTCGTCAGTATCCGTTGCGGTCCCCTGATCCGCACCAGCATCCTTTGCGTCAGATACTACCGCTGCGGAGTCGTCCGCATGTGCCGTTGTTGCAGGCATTTGAGTAGCAAACAGCGCCATAAATGCCACGCTGCAAAAACCAATCGTTAATTTACGTAATTTGTAGGTTGGTTGTTGTTTCATATTACTCTCCCCAAGTAAAAGCGTTTATTAGTTAGTTAATTATATCATGAAGCACGCTTTATATAGGTAAATTTTATAGATATAAAGTTTGTTATAATGATGTTTTATAAAGCGTCTGTTTAAAAATAAAAAAGCAGACCGATTTCTCAGTCTACTTTGATCTTAATTATTGCGTTTCTTGCTTGCTAAACCTAATCCCAGCATCGCCATTACGGAACCGATCACGACGGCACCGGTTGCATATGCCACACCAGTCTTTGGAAGGAGGGCACAACCTTTTTTAGCGTCATCTTCTTGAACACTTTCAGCTTTCCAAGTTGCGACTGGCTTACCTTCAGTACCTTGGGCATTCATAATTAGAGCTGAGTTGGTGTTTGCTGAAGACGTCACTGCCACAGCTGTGGAGTTTTCAGTCTTCACGACCACCGCATCATCCTTAATCGCCGCAGTATTATTTTCTTCAGGAGCAGGAACATCACTTGCTTCGACATAGTATGACATTGGCACAATCATTTGTTGTCCGTTGTCGAGTGAAATCGTCACAGTGGCTGTTTGATCACCCGCATTACGGTTGCTTACTCCAGAGACACCGTCGACAGACTTAGGCTTCACGCCAGATAACGTAATTTCACCGTAGTCAGTCGTCACATTTTGCACCAACTTCTTGGATGCAGTTGCTCTAGCTTCGATCTTAACCTTTTCAGGGTAAACGTCTGAGGTTGAACCGTCTGCGTAGTTAATCGTGATAGTACCGTTACTGTTACCCTTGATTTCAGTGATGTCAGGGTCAATCGTCATGCCAGCAAATTCCAGTGGTTGGACAGTTCCGATGATGTTTTTAGCGACATCATCAGGAATCTTGCCGAGCGGAGAATCATCACTGTAGTACAGCTTACCCATTTGTTCTTCGATTTGGTTTTGGAATACCAATGCCAGTCCCATCTTCACGACAGGAATAGTCACATCCCAGGTAGAACCATCATTGAACGTCACAACCGCAGTCATGTTCACAGATTCATTGAGTTGTGCCTTGTTCAATGGATCCATGGTTTGCCAAACAACACTCTTCACCTTGTCCTTGTCATAGTTCAGACTATCTTCCGGACAGGTAGTTTGCCCATTGAATGAATATCCTTCGTGAGCAACTGTGACATTATTGTTTTGACCCATATCAATCCAACCTGGACCAACATCAGAGCCATTATCATCGGTACTGTCTCCGGTGTCAGTGCCTGGGATGTATGGTCCTGGCTGTCCGGGCATAAATGGACCAGGCTGACCAGAGATAACTGGTGTTGTTGCGTCCGCATCAGCGGCTACATTATCATCTGCGAATGCAGTATTTGCGTGACTACCAAAAATCGTCATTAACGCAACACTGCACACCCCGATTGCAAGCTTGCGCAATTTGTAGTTTGGTTGAGATTTCATGCTTTAACTCCCTTTACTCGAACATTTATTAGCAAAGGAAATTATATCAATGAACATTAGTGATAACAATATTTTTGACCAAGCTGTGAACATTCTGTAACCAATACGAAACAAAAAGAGCGATAGCATTTCTGCTATCGCCCTTTTCAACTTAATAAGTGTTTAATTAGTAATCAACAGGGATTACTTAAGACCCTTCCAAGTCCAGTTAGTAACTTCTGGTAAGTCCTTACCTTCTGAACGGATGTAGTGGTTGTGCTTGTTGATCATGTTGTCCATCTTGGCAACGAAAGCAGCAGCCTTTTGTTCGTAACCAGGAACGTTTTGGATAGCGTCCTTAGCTAAGTGGAAGCGGTCAAGTTCGTTCAATACACGCATGTCGAATGGAGTGGTGATGTCACCATTTTCTTCGTATGAGTGTACGTGCAGGTTGTGGTTTGCACGTTCGAAGAACAATGCTTGGATCATGTCACGGAAACCGTGCCATGCAAAGATAACTGGCTTGTCAGTAGTGAAGTATTGGTTAAATTCAGCATCTGACAGACCTTCTGGGTTCTTGTCTTGCTTCATCAACTTCATGATTTCGATGATGTTGATGTAACGAATCTTCAATTCTGGGAATTCATCATGAAGAATGTCGATAGCAGCAAGTGCTTCTTCAGTAGGTTCAGTACCAGATGAAACCATAACAACATCAGGTTCTGCACCTTGGTCAGTAGAAGCCCAGTTTACGTAACCAAGACCGTTGTCAACTAATTGAGTAGCTTCGTCAATTGAGAACCATTGTGCACGTGGGTGCTTTGAAGTTACGAAGATGTTGATACATTCTTGGTCGTTGAATGCCTTGTTTGATACGGCAAGCAGAGAGTTAGTATCTGCTGGTAAGTATTCCTTAACAAGGTCTGGACGTTCCTTTTCGAACATGTGAGTTAACAGACCTGGATCTTGGTGAGTGTAACCGTTGTGATCTTGTTGGAATACAGTAGAAGTATCAACAAAGTTCAATGCTGGGTATTGCTTACGCCAGTAGAGATCCTTAGCCTTACGCATCCACTTGAGGTGTTGAGTCAACATTGAGTCAACAACACGACCGAATGATTCGTAAGTAGCGAAGAAACCGTGACGACCAGTCAGAGTGTAACCTTCAAGGAAACCTTCTGCTTGGTGTTCTGATAATTGTGAATCGATCATACGACCTTGTGGTGCAAGATCTTCATCGTTTGGTTCGTGAATGTCTTCCATCCATTGACGCTTTTCTTGGTCTAAGAATGCGTAAAGACGGTTTGACTTAGATTCATCAGGACCGAAGCCACGGAAAGTAGTTGGGTTCAATTCAGCCATCTTGGTGAGGTACTTACCCCATTCAAGCATGTCTTGCTTTACAACTGAACCGTGGTTTTGAACGTCAACGGCGAAGTCACGGTAGTTAGGCAATACAAGTGGCTTAGGATCCTTACCACCGTTAGTGATAGGGTTAACAGCCATACGCTTGTCGCCTTCAGGAGCGTTTTCAAGAACCTTAGCTACTGGGTAACCGTTTTCGTCGAACAATTCTTCTGGCTTGTATGACTTAAGCCAGTCGATAAGCATGTCCTTGTGAGTCATGTCGCCTTGTTCTACTGGAATAGGAATTTGGTGTGCACGGAATGAGTTTTCGATTGGGTTACCATCGAGATCCTTCTTAGGACCAGTCCAACCCTTAGGTGCACGGAAGATGATCACTGGCCAGTGTGGCAATGATTCATCGTTGTTTTCACGAGCGTTCTTTTGGATAGCCTTGATTTCTTCAACAGCAGTGTCAAGAGTCTTAGCCATTTGTTCGTGAACATCCATCATGTCCTTGAAGCTGTCGAAGTCTTCACCAGTGTATGCAGATACAAAGTAAGGCTTCCAGCCCATACCTTCGAAGTACTTAGTAAGTTCTTCGTCAGTCATACGAGCAAGGATAGTTGGGTTTGAAATCTTGAAACCGTTAACTTGGATGATTGGTAATACCGCACCATCCTTAACTGGGTTGATGAACTTGTTTGAGAACCATGATGCCATCAATGGACCAGTTTCAGCTTCACCATCACCGATTTCAACAGCGGCGATAACATCTGGGTTATCTAAGATAGCACCAACACCGTGTGAAAGTGAGTAACCAAGTTCCCCACCTTCGTGGATTGAACCTGGAGTTTCAGGTGCGGCGTGTGATGCAGTACCACCAGGGAATGAGAAGTGCTTGAACAACTTAGCCATTCCGTTTTCGTCTTGGGTGATTTCTGGGTAAATTTCGGTGTATGAACCGTCCAAGTATGAGTTGTTAACCATAACTTGGCCACCGTGACCTGAACCTTCAATGTAGAACATGTCAAGGTCGTACTTCTTAATTACACGGTTTAAGTGTGCGTAAATGAAGTTTTGAGGAACAATAGTACCCCAGTGACCAATTGGCTTTGGCTTAACATCTTTTGCTTCTAAAGGTTGACGTAACAGTGGGTTGCTCATTAAGAACAAAGTACCAACTGAAAGGTAGTTGGCCGCACGGAAGTAAGCGTCAACACTTTCCAAGTATTGCTTGGAATCGTAATCTACTGCCATTCTAATAAAACACTCCTTTTGAAAAATCAATACGTTTGTGCTTCTAACAACTAACGTAAATAATTCAATTTACATCTTATATGATAACGTGTTTTCGTTTAAAGTCAACCTTTTTGGAAATTGATACGGTCCAATTTTCGAACTTTATTTTTAACGGCTTTATAAAATCGCCCAGCACCCTGTCACATCAGCATTTAAAGCACTGATTTCAATACAAAATTTTTAATCTTTAAACAGAAAAAAAGCAAGATTCAAAATGAATCTTGCTTTCTAAAGATCAGCCGAAGCTATTCTTTAATTTTTGTCATCAGGCTTAGCGACGTTGTATTTAAACTTGATGTTCTTAGTTCCTCGACCAGTAGTTACAGTCACGTGACCGGTTTGGCCCTTACCTACCTTGGTAGTGTCTGGTGCCTTGCCCTTAGTCCATGAACCTGCGCCTTGGATGTTCAAGTGAGCTAATACCTTGTTTACAGATGGGATTTCGTTGAAGTCGAAGTCCACAGCGTTATCGCGACGACGCTTCCAGATGATCAGCCACCATCCGGCTACACCAGCTGCGATCAGTGCGAGTAAGAGCTTAAGTTCGGAACTGTGATCACTAGTGGTCTTAGTTACGCCCTTGTCCTTCTTACCAGCCTTGGCATTGTCGATAGCGTCTTGGATCTTCTTGATTGCAGCCTTGATTTGCTTCTTGGTTGCCTTCTTGTTGTCTAAGACGTCTTGGCCATCGCTCAGAGCCTTGGCTAACTTATCGCGGAGCTTCTTAGGAACGTTAGTGAGGTCGAGTGCTTGACCTTGTGCGATCTTAGCTTGGAGCTTGTCCTTAAGATCAGCAGTCTTGTCACTCTTTTGTCCCTTGTTAGAGCCAGTAGTAGTTGTGGTGTTACCTTGTACGCCTGGAACGGTTGGAGTTACTCCTTCACGTCCGCCTTGACCTGTAGTACCTGGACGACCTGGTTGAGCAGGTGTCCCTGGGGTTACAGGTGTAGTTGGAGTAGTTGGGGTTACTGGAGTTGTTGGCGTAGTAGGAGTTGTGTCACCAGGTTGTGCTGGAGTTACTGGAGTTTCCTTAGGTACCACAGTGTAAGGCACTTCGATCGTCTTGGTGCTTCCATCTGGGAAGGTTACCGTGATTTCGGCAGTACCCTTACCTGGAGTGTTGGTATCAGGTTCCTTAGTCCAAACAACCGTTGATCCTTCAGGTAAGTTAGTCAGAACATCTTCTGGTTTACCTACTGGGTCACCTTGCTTGTAAGTTACATCCTTCTTAGGAGCAACGGTACTCTTATCAGCGTCAGTTTCCTTAGCCACAACAGTGTAAGGTACGTCGACTTCCTTAGTAGAACCAT
>JAUMUE010000036.1 GCA_030530845.1 Limosilactobacillus sp. | reverse complement strand
TCGCTTTCGTATAAGCTGATTTCGTTGGCGCAGCCGTCGTCCATTGCTTCACCGGAGTAGTGGATGTTGAGCCAGCCGTGTTCGTTGATAATTCGATGTCTTTCCATTTCGTTCACCTCAGTATTAATCATTGTAGTCAAGTCGCCGTGCCTTTTCAATTAGACCTTTTTTCCATTGGTAGACGGCGCTGGGGGTTACACCATATAAATCTGCTATTTCTTTGTCGCTCAAATTTAAATCTACGACACCGTGAAGATATTTATTTTGATTTTTTGTACACATTTTTGAGAGCTTTTTGAAGAAACTTTTATGCATAATTATACACGAGCAATCTTCGACCATCCCAAAATATTCCTGGGCCTCATTTTCATCATTTTGTACATTTTTTTATCACTTGATAAGGAGAATTTCTTATCTGCGTACGATTGTCTTCTTAACAAATCCAGCAGCCTCCAATAAATTCTTTGATAGGCGTATGCGCCAAACTTAGGCATTTCTCCATCATAATCCAAATATGCTTCTACAAAAGTTATCACGCCTTCTTGGAAGAGATCTTGATAATAATAAATATTTTTATTAACATTTAGTTTCTTTAAAACACCGTAAATTATTGCCAAATTATTCCTAGACATCAAATAATTGAAGGCTTCTTCAGTTGTATTTTTATTCATTTACCATAATCCTTGTAAAGCTTATTCTCTCAGGCCTTTCGAGTGATTTTATGGTACAAAATTGAATGTATATTTTAAAGATTCTAAATTAACGATAAAACGTTAAAAAGTAGTTGACGAGCTAAATTTGATTCGATATGATCAATTTCAGCTTAATTTTTTGCTTGTTTATTTAAAAATTAAGCAAATTTAAACATCCGAAAGGAGAACGTGATTATGACGCCCTTTAGCATGATTGATTTCAGCGATTTGAAATCAATGCCAATCGACGCCACAGTAGAAAGTTTTACCTTGAAAAGGGATAACTTTCTCTCAGTTACAGCATATGATGATTGTAGTTCAGTAGTATTGACAATGGAGGGGAATATTGTCCGTCTAATGAAACCTCTGAAGAAATGCCTGAAAGAGTACTGTGAGGTTTACCACATAAATCAGCACGAACTGTCTGCACATTATAAGCAAGTCTCATGTAGTACCAAAGCTTTGGTGCATGGTAGATATTTAATAATACCTACTCATGGAGCAACTAACCCGAATGTTGTTTATTACAATGATTTCTACATTGACTCGAGCAAGTATTTGGATGAATCAAGTCGTATGTTACTAAGCTTTAAGAATGATAAGGGCGTAGTATACAAAATTCTTGTTGATGCTTCTGAAAGAACTTTTAACCGAATTAGGGAGAGTGCTCATTACGTTAGCAAGAATCAGCTTGATATCTGTTATGAATACATGTATCAATTAGGAATTATTCAACCTGATCAACTGATAGTAAATAATTATGGTTCTCATCTTTCGATGTTCAAATTAATTGATAACATTAAAATCGAGCAGATCACGGATTTAGTTAACACCACTTATAAGCGTGTGTTTGGCTCAGAAGCTGATGAAGAGTTCCTCAAAGAGCTTTTAAGTTTGATTAAATCAAGCAAATTTTTCTAAAATAAAGGCCACATTCCCAATCATGAGAGTGCGGCCTTTACCGTTGATAGTATTTGATTTTCATTTTAAGAGCGTTTGCCAACAGCACCCATCCCATCGCCAGCCACATCCCTGCCATCACATCACTCAGATAATGCGCGTGCAGGTAAACGCGGGAGTACATGATGGTAAGAATCCAGACAGCGCTGACTACCACCAGGATCCACTTGTGCTTCACGTACGGCCAGAGTAGGATCACAACCGACATAACTAGTGCGACAGTGGCGAAGGTATGACCACTGGGGAAGCTGTAGCCACCGATATTGTAGAGTCTGCCGGATGGGCGAGGGCGGAGGACGGTGTATTTGCAAGCGGTGACGAGCAAGTAACCGGGGAGGTTGACGATCCCGATCCAGATACAATCAGTGAAATGACGACTCCAGATCAGTACGGCCATGATCACGATGGCTGCGATGTGGACGAAGGTGGGGTCGCCGAAGTCAGTAATGGTTATCATTGTTTGCGTTTTGCTGGGATTGGCAGGGCCGACAAGAGCGAAGCCGAGCTGGTCGAGCCAGTGTAGCAGGCCAAGCTCGTACGCTGGCGACGTGAATACAAACAGCACCCAGCACATCAATCCCCATTTTACCTGTCTCTTCACCATCACAGTCACCCCTTTACTTACGAACATATTATCAAAAACTGGGCCTCTCGTGGTAAAATATAAAAGTTCGTGAGGTGTTGAAATGAAAAAGACAAATCACGTTGTCGGGCTGATCCTGGCAACGATTGCGCTTGGAATCATGGTCGGGGTTAGCTCGATGCTTTTGAGCGCATTTTTAGACGTAATCGAAAAGCTGTTCCTCGGATTCATGGAGCACAGTAAAACTCCTGTCGCAAGCATGGTATCACCGGTCCGCCGGCTGATCTCGGTCGCTCTAGGTGGTCTGGTCGCCGGATTCGTATGGTATCGCCTGCAACTGACCTACAAGCCAACCAAGATCGGCCAGGCCATCAAGGGTCAAGATATACCACTGGGCAAGACCTATGTGCATGTCGTCAATCAGATCTTCTTCGTTGCGACTGGTAACTCGATCGGTCGGGAATTAGCGCCACGTGAAGCAGGGGCAGCGATCGCACAGAAGTTCACGCGTTACTTTGACGAGAAGTTGTCACTGACGGCCGAAGATCAAAAGTTACTGATCGCAGCCGCGGCCGGTGCCGGATTCGCTGGGGTATATATCGCTCCGCTGACTGGTGCAATTTTCTGTATCGAGCTCTTATATAAGAAGTGTACTGCAAAGGTCGTCGCCATCAGCCTCGGTATGTCGGTGATTGCGATGCTGATCGGGTCAATTGTCAAGGGCTTTGGCGCGTACTTCTACCTGCCTAGCAGCGCGCACTTTAGCTTTAACTTGATCCCACTGGCAATTATCCTCGGCCTGGTCTGCGGCGTCTGCGGGACTCTCTTTAAGAAGGGTGTCACCATCGCCAGCAAACACCGGACCGTCGATTACAAGGTCGCATTCACGCTGCCGCTGATGTCTGTAATCACTGGTTTGATCGCAATGTACTACCCAAACATCATGGGTAACGGTCGTGGGGTGGGTCAATTCTCCTTTGATGTGATCGATATAGACCATTTTCATGCGGTGACCACGACGCTGCTAGTACTACTGGTCGCAAAATTATTCGTCACGCTTGGCTCGATCAAGTTCGGGGCGTACGGGGGAATCCTGCAGCCATCGATCGCAGCGGGTTCTGTCATCGGTATCTTCGCCGGTGTCGCATATGCCAGCTTCGTACCGGGTGTCTCACTGATGCAGGTCGCGATTCTTGGATCCACATTCTTCCTGACCGCATCGCAACAAGCGCCATTCATGGCCAGCTTCATGATGATCGAAATCTGTCACTTAGGCCCAACCGCGTACATTCCAATCGCAATCGGTGTCGCCACGTCCATCCTGACAAACAAAGGTATGGTCAAGAAGTTTAATCTATAGTAAAAGTCGCTTTCGGGCGACTTTTTTTGTGGGGTTAAAAAACAGGTTTACATAAATGCAAATACATAAACTATAGTAGTCTCGTACTGAATCAAGGATCTAAAGGGCCTTTTGATATGGTATAATTTTTCCTGTATTTAAGTGTGAATTGAGGGAGTTTTATGTTACATAGAGAAGACGAATTAGAAGTTGGACTGATAAATCAGCTGGTCCAGGGTGAATCACAATGGACATTCAGAAAAGATCTGAATACTGAGCAGAAATTATGGGATAACTTCTTTGATATCTTGGAACGAAACAATAAGGACAAACTGAATGATGTTCCACTGTCAGAAAAGGAAAAGGACATTATCAAGACTAAGGTCAGTCACTCCAATTTCTTCAGTGCTGGACAATTTTTGAGTGGTGCTAATAATCAAGTCCGTGTACAAGTGACGCGCGATGATTCAAAGTTAGGCGTAGCAGATCTACTTGTTTTAGACAATCATGAAATTGCTGGCGGTAATTCAGTTTATGAAGTTGTTCGTCAAGTTCAAATGCCTAGACGAGAAATGTTAGATATGGATCGCCGCTTCGATGTTACACTTGTCATTAACGGTTTGCCACTGATTCATATCGAATTAAAGAAGCCCGGTAATTCAATCCATGATGCATTTGTACAAATCGGTAAATATATCGCACAAGGACAATTTGAAGGGCTTTATTCCAATGTCCAAATGTTTGTGATCAGTAATGGTCAACAAACCAAGTACTTTGCGGCTAACCAACAATTGAATGAACAATTCGAATCTGGATGGGTTGATATCAATAATGAACCAGTACTTGATCTGCAAAGCTTTGCTAAGGATGTTCTTTCGATTCCAATGGCTCACCGAATGATCGCCGATTACACTGTTTTGGATTCTGATTCTCGTACGGTTATGCTTCTCCGTCCTTACCAAATACATGCGATTGAAGCATTGCGTGAAGCATCAAAGCGCCGTCAATCTGGGTACATCTGGCACACCACTGGTTCAGGTAAAACCTTGACTTCCTACAAGGCTGCTCGTAACTTGCTGTCTATTCCAAGCATTGACAAGACTGTCTTTTTAATCGACCGACGTGACCTTGATGCGCAAACTACTCAAGCATACACAACCTATGCAAATAACGACTCCATTGAAGTTGGTAAAACCGATAGTACGAGTGAGCTGAGAAAGGCCCTGCTTTCAGGTGAACGCCGCGTTATCGTAACAACTCGGCAAAAATTCGATCACTTAATCAAATTTGTGAAAGAAGGAAAGCTTGACGATTCCAAGGCTAAAAAACTGAAGGATCTTAATTTGGCATTTATTATTGACGAATGTCACCGTACTGTAACTCCTGACCTGAAGAAGGCTATTTCTACATTCTTCCATCACGAAGCACTCTGGTACGGATTTACAGGTACTCCAATTTTTGATGAAAACGCACGTGCTGAAAAGGGATCAAATGAACGGACGACTGAACAGCTTTTTGGCCCATGCTTGCATACTTACAACATCAAAAATGCCATTCGTGACAAGGCTGTGCTTGGTTTCCAAGTTAAGCACATGGGATCAGAAAGCGTGGTTGACGAAAACGATACTAAGAAGCTTGATTTGATTTATCGACAACCCGAACACATGAGAAATGTTGTTAAGTCCATCTTGCGTATGTCATTCCAAAAGTTAGGCATGAACGATCGTAGTAGACGGGGATATACCTATGCTGCTTTATTCACCACTAGTTCAATTAAGCAAGCTCAAGAGTATTACAAGATCTTCCGTGGCGTGATTGAAGGGGACGAAGAATACGCCGATATCAAGGTGCCTGAAAAGGTTAAGAAGGTTCTTCCTGACTTCCCAAAGGTGGCTATCACTTACTCTGTTGATGATTCACAAAATGGCGACGAAGTAACCGATAACGAAGAAGAGATGAAGCGTTCCATTGAAGATTACAACAAGGAATTTCATCAAAGCTTCACTTTTGGTGAAAGAGAAGCATATAACCGTGACGTCAATAATCGTCTCGCACGTAAGAAGAAGCAATACCTTTCACGTGACCAACAATTGGATATCGTGATTGTTGTTGATCGTCTGCTTACCGGATTTGATTCAAAGCCACTGTCAACATTGTTCATTGATCGTCAACCAATGAACCCACAAAACTTGATTCAAGCATTCTCACGTACCAACCGACTCTGTGATGGTGGTAAGAAATATGGACAAATTGTCACTTTCCAATATCCAGATCAATTCCAAGATGCTGTTGAAAATGCTATTAGTCTGTATACTCAGGGATCTACTAGCGATATTATGGCTCCTAGTTGGCATGAAAGTAAGCAGAAACTCGACCAGGCTGTTTCAGATGTGAAAGCTTATCATATCGAACCGGGAGAAATCCCAAGCATTGTGGATGCTGAGGAAGAAGATCAGATCGCATTCTTGAAGGAATACCGCAAGCTAGACCGTGCACTGGCAGCTATTTACACTTACGATGAGTTCGAAGATGACAGTCTTGAAAAAGAATATGGATTAGATCAAGAACACCTCGACTACATGAAGAGTATCTATGAAGATGTAGTGGAAAGCGTCAAGGCGAAGAAGACAGATGACGATGATGATGAACCAATCGATTTGTCCGATTATGAACTCGAAGCGATGACGAGCACTACGATTAATTACGAGTACATTCTGAAGCTTATGCAATCATTCGTTCCTGAAGTAGGGGAATTGTTTGCTAAAGAAACTGACGAAGAAAAGTACAAGGAAATTGACCAATACATTGATCAATTGTCTGCAGCAAACCCTGTATTGGGAGAATCCATGAAGAAGCTGTGGGATCGAATTAAAACAGATCCTGAAAATTACCGTGGTAAGCAAGTTGACCAATTATTGGAAGGCATGCTTGGACAAGCCCGGTTACAATCCATTCAAGAATACGCTGAAGAAAACTGCTTAAATGTCAGTGATCTCGAATACGTAATCAACAATTACAATCCAAACAATGACGCTAAGCAACAAGTCGGCATTGAGAAGTTACTCAGTGATGAAGCTTTTGATGCGTTTAAGAATAACGGTGGATCGCTCGCTAAATTTAAGTGGAAGAAACAAATGCGTGCCGGAGTAGAAAAACTCTACCAAGACAAGATCAACCCAATTGATAACCGTGAATAAGAAGGAGAAATTTAATTTATGGCAAACGAAAGCAAGAATTTAGAAAGTTCATTATTTAGTGCTGCAGACTCTCTGCGCTCAAAGATGGATGCTAATGAATACAAGAACTACCTGCTTGGAATTATCTTCTACAAGTACCTTTCAGACAGCATTTTGTACAAGGTAGCTGACTTGGTAGAAGATAATGATGAAATGTCACTTGAAGATGCGCAAAAGCTGTACGAAGAAAACTTTGAAGACGAAGATTTGATCGATGAATTGAAGGCAGAATTAGGTTACATTCTTCAACCTAAGTACACTTTCACCAAGATTATGGGACAAATCGACAGTCACGAATTCCAACTGAGTACCCTTGCAGAAGGTTTCAACGACCTGCAACGGTCAAGTGATGCCTTCGATGGATTGTTTGCTGATGTTGATCTTTATTCAAAGCGATTGGGTAATACAGCTCAAAAGCAAACTGATACTATCAGTAGTATTCTGAGCGCACTCAGCGACTTGGAATTGGTTAAGGAAAGTTCTGATACGCTCGGGGATGCATACGAATACTTGATCAGTCAATTTGCCAGTGAATCAGGTAAGAAGGCAGGGGAATTCTATACTCCTCAAGCTGTCAGTGAATTGCTGACTCGTTTGACTCTGGTTGGCAAGAATTACGAAAATAGTGGTATGACCGTTTACGATCCAGCCATGGGTTCCGGTTCATTGCTTTTGAATTTCAGAAAGTACATGAAGTCCAAGAACCGTGTTATTTACTATGGTCAAGAAATTAACACTTCAACTTACAACCTTGCCAAGATGAACATGATTTTGCACCGTGTTCCAGTTGTTAACCAACACCTTCGTAACGGTGATACTTTGGACTCAGACTGGCCAGCAGATGAAGTTACTAACTTTGATTCAGTTGTAATGAACCCGCCATATTCTCTTAAGTGGTCAGCTGACAAAGGTTTCTTAGATGATCCTCGTTTCTCCAAGTTCGGTGTTTTAGCACCTAAGAGTAAGGCTGATTATGCTTTCTTACTCCACGGTTTCTACCACCTGAAGACTAGCGGTACTATGGCTATCGTACTGCCTCACGGGATCTTGTTCCGTGGTAGTGCAGAAGCTAAGATCCGCCAAAAGTTGCTTGAAGACGGTTCTATTGATGCTGTTATCGGACTTCCTTCAAACCTGTTCTACTCAACTAGTATCCCAACTATCATCGTTGTATTGAAGAAGGACAAAAAGGATCGTGACGTATTATTCATCGATGCTTCTAAGGAATTCGAAAAGAAGAAGAACCAAAATCTGCTGACTGAAGATCACATCCAAAAGATTCTTGATACCTACAAGAATAGGGAAGATGTAGAAAAGTACGCTCACCTTGCTAAGTTTGAAGAAATTCAAGAAAACGACTTCAACCTTAACATTCCGCGTTACGTAGATACTTTCGAACCTGAACCACCAGTAGATCTCGGTCAAGTTGCTAAGGACCTTCGTGAAACTAACCAAAAGATCCGCGAAAATGAAAAGGAATTAGTAGGTATGTTGAAGGAACTTACTTCTGATGATCAAGACATTATGAATCAATTAAACGAGTTTATTTCTGTACTAGAAGAGGATCTTAAATAATGATGAAAGAAGAAAAAAAGGCCCCTAAACTGCGGTTTAAAGGCTTTACTGACGATTGGAAGCAGGAAAAGCTGGGAGA
>JAUMUE010000035.1 GCA_030530845.1 Limosilactobacillus sp. | reverse complement strand
TAAAAACGGTAATGGTGGAAAATCATTCCATCATTACCAAATATTGTAGAACCCAAAAAGCAGGGCCGTGAATCGTGATGATTCGTGGCCCTGCTTTATTTATTGTTACTTTTCCTTCTTCAATTCCCGCTTCACCATCTTGGGGTCGGTCTTGCCGGGGTTTAATTCAACCAGCTTACCGGAGTCAATGTAGATAATCCATTCGGCGAGGTTGACGATGTGGTCACCTGCACGTTCGAGGTAGCGGATAACTGACAGGTATTCGCTGTAAGTCTTGACGTCCTTCCCACCTTCTGAGAGGCCCTTTAAGATGTCGTGTTGGAGTTGCACGTAGATCATGTCGACCTTGAGATCTTCGTTGGCAACTTCATATGCCTTTTGTGTGTCAGTGTAGACGTAGGCGTCGAGTACCTTTTCAAGCATCTGACGGAGAATCATCATCATCTCTTCCATCTTGGCTTCAATGGATTCATCCCCGTTGTTGTCCTTGCTGATATCGATGGCAGCACGCGCGATGTGAGTAGCGTAATCACCAAGTCGTTCGATATCAGAACTGGCTTTTAAGATAGAAATGATCTTCCGGAAGTCAGTGGCGACCGGTTGCTGGAGCGCCATCAGCTTGAGGGCTTGCTTTTCCAGGTTCACTTCTTCATTGTTCAAGTTTTGGTCATTGTTCAAAACTGACTTAGCGAGATCGACATCCTTATCGGTAAAGGCCTTGATTGCCTGGTAGATCTGCTCGCTAGCGTCAATCCCCATCTCCATAAAGTGACTGCGGAGACGCTTTAATTCATCGTTGAAAATTGCACCCATGATATTCCTCCTAACCAAACTTACCTGAGAGGTAGTCTGCGGTCTTTTGTTCTTGCGGGTTCATAAAGATTTTGGACGTCTTGTCGAATTCAATCAGGTGGCCCTGGTGCATGAATGCCGTGTAATCAGCTGCCCGCGATGCCTGTTGCATGTTGTGAGTCACCATGATAATCGTAAACTTCTCTTTCAATTGTACTAAAGTATCCTCGATTTGCGAAGTTGAAACAGGGTCCAATGCGCTGGTGGGTTCGTCCATCAGGATAATTTCCGGCTGTACCGCTAATGTCCGGGCGATGCAGAGACGTTGTTGTTGACCACCAGACAGTGCCAGTGCGCTCTCGTGGAGTTGGTCCTTGACTTCTTCCCAGAGTGCGGCCTGCTTAAGTGATTCTTCCACCCGTTGATCGAGCACCTGCTTGTCCTTTTCACCTGCTAAGCGGAGCCCATAAATCACATTTTCATAAATTGAGAGCGGAAATGGCGTTGGTTGTTGGAATACCATCCCGATTCGTTGACGGACACGGTAGACGTTGACCTTGGGATCATTGACGTTGAGATCGTGGAAGTTGATTTCTCCATTGACAGTCGCCAGGTCGTCATTCATCCGGTTCAAGCTCCGCAAGACGGTTGACTTACCGGAACCGGATGCCCCGATCATTGCGGTGATTTGGTTCTTGGGAAATTTCATATTGACGTCGAATACGACTTGCTTGGGTCCGTAAAAGACTTCCAAATTTTTCACTTCAAGTGCAGTTTGATTTTCCATGTTCTACCTCACTTTGTTAATTTGCGTTTGATCAGGTAACCAATGAATCGCGCGATCAGGTTGAATGCGAAGATCGTGATAATTAAGACCGCTGCTGAGCCATTTGATACGGCGTGTGCATCAGGGATCAGCCCTTCACTGTTAACCTTCCAAATGTGGACCGCCAACGTTTCAGCTGGACGCATTGGGTTTAAGAAACTGGTTGGACTGAATGGGTTCCAGTCGGAGTATGAGATGATCGGTGCGCTTTGCCCTGCTGTGTAAATCAAGGCAGCTGCTTCACCGAAAATCCGGCCGGCACTCAGAATGGCACCGGTGATAATACCTGGTAAGGCTGCGGGGATAACAATCTTTGTCGTTACCCGCCATTTTGACATCCCCAGGCCCAGTCCTGCCTGCCGTTGCAAAAATGGCACCTGGCGTAATGCATCTTCGCATGAACGAGTCAGCAGTGGCAAGTTCAAGAGTGTTAACGCCATTGCCCCTGCTAATAAGGAAAAGTCCATTCCGAATTGGAGTACGAAAACGAGGTAACCGAAGAGTCCGACTACAATTGATGGAAGTGAACTCAAGACTTCAATCGCCAGTCTCAGCAGTGCTGTCCAACGATTATCTGGAGCGTACTCACTTAAATAAACCGCGGCGCACAGTGATAATGGGACTGAAATCAGCATCGTTAAGAAAACGAGGTAAAGTGAATTGAAGATTTGATCGCGAATTCCCCCGCCAGCGACGAATGATTCTGCACTACTGGTCAAGAAATTCCAAGAGATGTGTGGAATACCACTGAGCAAGATGTAGGCCAGCAAGCTCAAGATCACAATCCCGACCGCACCAGAAAGTCCGAGGATCAAACCAGTCGCTAATTTATCTGTTTTTTCTGGATTCATTAGTGTCCTCCTCTTTTGCTAACCAAGCGGATCAAAACATTGAACAAGAGTGACATCACAAGCAGGATAAATGCCAGTGACCAAAGTGCGTTGTTAGAAGCGGTACCCATTACCGAGTTCCCAATTCCAGTCGTCAAGACAGAGGTCAAGGTAGCAGCGGATTCCATCATTCCCTTTGGCATAACCGCCGCATTTCCGATCACCATTTGAACGGCCAACGCTTCACCGAATGCCCGTGCCATCCCGAAGACCATCGCTGTCAAAATCCCGGTTTTCGCACTTGGCAAGACCACCCGCCAAATGGTTTGCCAGCGGGTAGCACCCAGGCCGATTGACGCGCGCCGGTAGCTTTTCGGCACTGCGCGTAAACTATCAATCGCCATCGATGTCATTGTTGGCAGGATCATCAGGAATAGAACACAGGTCGCAGCCAGCATCCCAAACCCGGTTCCCCCAAAGAGGTTCCGCAATTCTGGTACTACGATAGTCAAACCGAGGTAACCGTAGACAACAGATGGGATCCCCACCAAAAGCTCGATCAGTGGTTGGCAGTACTTGTAAACATTCTTTGGGAGCATTTCTGTCAACGCAATTGCCAAGACCATCGCCAGTGGCAAGGCAACTAATCCCGAAAGCACAGTCACGAAAAATGAAGTTGCGATCATTGGCAAAGCGCCGAATTGGTTATTGCTTGGGTTCCATTCGCTACTAAACAAGAATTGCCAAATGGAGAAATGGTCATTCGTAAAAAGCGCAACCCCTTTGACGGTTAAAAAGGCCAGGATTGTTCCAACTAGTCCACCAATCAGGATGATGGAAAGGTAGCTGACCACTTTCCCATTCCGTTCCTGCTTAGTTTCAACTGATGGTTTTAATAAGTACTCTTTCAAATTTGCCATCGCTATTTCCTCTCACTCGTCGCACCAGAACTTGATCTGGTAAATTTCATATCGTGAATGTTGATGTAATTAGACTCTTCCACGAGTGTATTTTGAACCTTCTTACTTTGCATATACTTGATAAACTCTACTGTCGCCTTATCAGGATGCTTCTGGGTGTACATCCGTTCATATGACCATAGCTTCCACTTGTTAGTCTTGACGTTTTCTGCATTAGCAGTCACCCCGTCAATCTTAAGGGCCGTAATCGTGTCGTTAAGGTATGGGAAGGAGACGTATGAAATCGCACCGGGAGTATTAGCGACGATTTCCTTCACGGTACCGTTGGAGTCTTGTTCCTGGGCATTGATTGCGTGCATCCCCTTCTTGAAGACAGTTTGCTCAAACGCTACCCGGGTACCAGAGCCATGCGCACGGTTGATGACGGTGATTTCTAAATCTGGTCCGCCCACCTGCTTCCAATTAGTGATCTTTCCAGTGAAGATATCTTGGAGTTGGGCCATCGTCAGGTTGTGGACACCGAGCTTGTTATTTACAACCGGTACGATCCCAGCAACTGCAACGATGTGGTCTTCGAGTTGGTTAGCTTTGATACCTGACTTTTGTTCAGCTGCGATATCAGAAGAACCGATCTTGACAGCTCCGGCTTGAACCTGGCTGAGTCCGGTACCGGAACCCCCACCCTGGACCGTGATACTGACATTGGTATGATTTGATTGATATTTTGCAGCCACCGCCTCAGCTAATGGTTGCAATGCAGTGGAACCGACAATTGTAATTTTTTGCTGCGCTGGTTGATTCTTAGCAGAAACCCATCCTGCAAAGAGGCCCACCACAAGCGCACCCACGATGGTAGTTAGTATTAACTTCTTCATCATGCTCTCCTTGTTGTCAATGATGTTATATTATGATACAAATAAATCATAACAACGCAGTGTAAATATTCGATCTACCTAATGTAAAAGTTATGTAAAGGTTGGAGAGACATGACAAAACCATTTCTATTGCTGAGTCAGAAAAAGGACTTGGTACAACAATTTAAAGAGGTCGCCAAAAAGGCACATTGGGAGTTCACCCAGGTCACTACAGCAACCGGCCTCGTAGTGGAATTAGAAGAGCACTCCTACGCCGGAATCTGGTGGGATATGACTGACGTGACACTGGATACGACGATCGCGACGATGACCCTGATTCGTAGTCAGGTCAACGGTCCGATTACGGTCTTCACAAATGAACTGACCGCACGCATCCAACGCAAACTCTACCGTGCGCTAGTCGATGACGTGGTGCTTTTGCCATTTGACGGGGATGTCTTGCGCCCATTGATCGAACAACGACTCTGGCTCTACAAGCACATCGAGTCACAGAACAAGCCAGCCGCAACGGACGACGATATGCCGGAAGTGATCAGCGCCGATGGATGGGAGATTGACCACCAGCACTATTCGATTACCAAGGACGGCGAGCAGATCGAGCTGACGCCAAAGGAATTCCAGCTCCTCTCCTACCTGATCCAGCACCAAGGCCAGGTCCTCAGTAGAGAGCAACTCGTAACCGGTGTCTGGGGATATGACATCCTTGATACTTCACGGATTGTCGACATCCACATCAGCCACCTGCGTGATAAATTAGAGACAGACCCGCACAACCCGGTTCACCTACTGACCGTACGCGGGTTTGGATACAAATTAGTGTAAAACAAAAGGACTGCGAAACTTCGCAGTCCTTTTATCTATCTAAATTAGTCTAACTTGTAGTCGACGTCCTTATCGAACTTGATTGCAAGATCGTCAAGTTGTTGTTGGCCAACCTTACCTGGCGCAGCAGTCAATGGTTCAACAGCCTTGGAGTTCTTAGGGAATGGGATGACGTCACGGATGGAGTCCGCTTCAGCCAAGATCATTACCCAACGGTCGAGACCAAATGCGAGTCCACCTTCAGGAGGCATACCCATTTCGAGGGCCTTGAGCAAGAATCCGAAGCGGGCTTCTGCACGTTCCTTGGAGTAACCCAATGCCTTGAGGACCTTTTCTTGGACCTTTGGATCGTGAATACGGATGGAACCACCACCGATTTCTTGACCATTTAAGATGATGTCGTAACTTTGCGCGTGAGCCTTGTGTGGGTCTTCGCCATCTTCAAGGTAGTGCAAGTCTTCTGGGTTCAACATCGTGAATGGGTGGTGAGAAGCAATCCACTTACCGAATCCTTCGTCATATTCAAACATTGGCCAGTTAACAACCCATAAGTAGTTCCATTGGCCTGGCTTGATCGTGTCGAGTTCCTCGGCGATGGCACGACGGAGGTAGCCGAGTGAGTCACAAACAACGTGGAAGCTGCCGGCAACGAAGAGAATCAAGTCCCCTTCCTTTGCGCCCATTTCAGCGTTAATTTGGTCAGCCTTTTCATCTAAGAACTTAGCGACTGGACCGTTGTAACCTTCGTCAGTCACCTTAACCCAGGCAAGACCCTTGGAACCGTAACGCTTGATGTATTCTTCCTTCTTGGAGATGTCCTTACGTGAGTACTTTTCTGCCCCACCTGGAACACAGATTGCACGCACAAAGTTTCCTTCAGCAACAGTGCTAGAGAAGACCTTGAATGAGCTGTCCTTTACGATGTCTGACAAGTCGTGGATCAAGATGTCGAAACGAGTATCTGGCTTGTCAGAACCGTACTTGTCCATTGCTTCTTGCCATTGCATACGTGGGAATGGCGTCTTAACGTCGATACCCTTAACTTCCTTCATGACACGCTTGATCAAACCTTCAGTGGCTTCTTGGATGTCTTCTGGAGTTGCGAATGACATTTCAGTATCGATTTGGGTAAATTCAGGTTGGCGGTCACCACGCAAATCTTCATCACGGAAGCAACGAGCCAATTGGTAGTACTTGTCCACACCGGCTGCCATCAGCAATTGCTTGAACAATTGTGGTGATTGTGGCAGAGCGTAGAAGTGTCCAGGGTATACACGTGATGGAACGATGTAGTCACGCGCACCTTCTGGAGTAGAACGGGTCAAGTCTGGAGTTTCAACGTCCATGAATCCTTCACCGTCGTAGTAGTTGTGAACGATAGAAGCAACCTTACTACGGAGCTTCATGTTCTTCATCATTTCGGGACGGCGGAGGTCAAGGTAACGGTACTTCATCCGCAGATCTTCGCTGGCGTCTACACCATCAGAAATGTCGAATGGAGTAGTTTCGGACTTAGCCAAAACTTCTACAGAATCAACGGCAACTTCGACCTTACCAGTCTTCATGTCGGGGTTGATTTCCTTTTCAGCACGTAATTGAACCTTACCGTGAACTTCCAATACGAATTGATTACGTACGGAGTTGGCAGCTTCGAATACGTCATGGTTTTCATTGTCGTTAAATACTAATTGAACAATTCCTTCACGGTCCCAGAGGTCGATGAAGAGGAGTCCCCCGAGGTTACGGCGCTTAGCTACCCAACCCTTGAGTACGACTTCTTGTCCAACTTGCTGTTCATTTGTGTCACCACAATAGTTTGTACGCTTCATTGTCTTACTTCCTTTGTAATTCGCTGATGAAAATAAAAAGCACCCTTGTATAAAACAAGGGTGCTGTGCACGGTACCACCTTGGTATCAACTCAACGATAACGCCAGATCACTGACGGGGCAATGCCCAACCTAAAAAGTGTCAATCGATCCTTCAACTGACGGGCTTACACCAACCCCGCTCGCTTTGCTGCGAAGGTACCGAGCATTCTTTTATTAACGGTCACGAATATTTAATTTCAAATTTAACCTTACTCGACCAACGCCAGAAAGTCAATACCAACTTGCATTTTAAGTCAATCATCTTACAATAAAAGCAAATGAAAGGAGCGGTCAAAAATGCCACAGTTAAATCACAACTGGTTCGCCCAGCTGCCAATCAAAAATATCGAGACATGTCAGCCAGTCAGCGGTGGTGATATCAACCTCGCCTACCAGATCACGGCTGACGGCAAGATCTACTTCATCAAGGTCCAACCAAACCACCACGCCGATTATTTCAAGCACGAGATCAATGGACTCAAGGCACTCGGCAAGGCGGTCAATACACCAACCCCTCTATATAATGGTGAAATTGACGGACACGCATACCTGGTCTTAAACTGGCTCGACGAAACATTCGGTGACCAACGTGATCTCGGACACGCAGTCGCAAAGTTGCACCTACAGACCAATGACAAGTTTGGTTTCGTTGATAATCACCAAACAAAGGCCCTGGTCAAGGACAATTCCTGGAACGATGACTGGGTCGACTTTTACGTTCACCAACGCCTGCTGCCAGAAGTACGTACGGCGATGGATAAAGGCGTCTGGAATGACTGGCGTGAACAGCAATTTCAAAAGATGGTCTCTAAATTTGAAGAAGTCACACGTCAACGAGACATTAAACCCAGTCTCTTGCACGGAGATCTCTGGGCCGGAAACTTTCTCTTCGCCGGTGACCATGAACCATACCTGATTGACCCTGATGCGGTGTACGGTGACCGGGAATTCGACCTGGCGATGACAACGGTCTTTGGCGGATTCGATCGTGAATTCTACCAAGGATACGGCGAGGTCTACCCACTCGATGACGGAATCAATGAACGCCTCGACTGGTACCGGTTCTACTACCTGTGCATGCACCTAATTTTATTTGGCGAAAGCTACGGGACCGCGGTCGACCGCATCCTTGAACAATATTAGTTTTTAAATCGTAAGCTGAAAATTTCAGCTTGCGATTTTTATTTTAAAAACAAAAACGCCCCGCATTTCTGCGAGACGTAATTGCACCTCTATTCGAAGTATTTAATTCAAAGACTAGTCTTCATTTTCGCGCTTCTTGCCAGTTCCGAGCAAACCAGTCAATGCTAATGCAGCCAATCCAAGTACACTCAATTCGTCGCCGGCATTACCAGTTTGAGGTAATGTCTTCGCCTTCTTGTCTGTACCGTTTGTGCTGTTAGTAGCCGCCTTTTGAGTGTCTACCTTTGTTTCATTAGCGTTTGGAGTTTGAGCTGAAGAGTTGTCTTCCTTAGCAGTTTCTTCAACGTGGATAGTAACGTTGACTTCCATTTGAGTACCATCTGGCAATGTAACAATTACAGTTGCTGTTTGATCGCCAGCCTTGGTAGTATCAGGAACTTCCTTCCAAGTGTAAGTGGTACCTTCTGGCATGTCATCCTTGTTGGTAATTGCGTCACCGGCCTTGTTTGAAAGATCTTCACCTTGCTTAGTGTCGATATCTTGGCCTTGTGGAACAACTGGATCAACGTGGATCGTTACAGGAACTTCAATTGGATCCTTACCTGGCATCGTTACTACTACAGTAGCTGTTTGATCGCCTGGCTTAGAAGTATTTGGAGTTTCCTTCCAAGTGTAGGTAGTGCCTTCTGGCATCTTATCCTTGTTGGAGATTGCGTCGCCAGCCTTTGGTGTAAGGTCTTCGCCTTGCTTTGCAGGTACATCTTGGCCCTTTGGTGCTTCTTGTTCGACGTGAACAGTTACTGGCACTTCGATTGGGTCCTTACCTGGCATCGTTACGACTACTA
>JAUMUE010000003.1 GCA_030530845.1 Limosilactobacillus sp. | reverse complement strand
ACAAAAAATCTGGCATTGGTTTTCACCAATACCAGAAAGTGTAGTGCCCTTTTTTAGTTGTGAACGTTTTAGTGATCGAAATTGATGAACGTTTTCATAATTTTATTTTGAAAATACGTTGACTTTTATCGATGTAACCGCTATCATAATAGTTGCAAGGTATGAAGCATTTACCTTCTAAATCAATTCTCTTTCTCTCATATGCCAATCACCGTTATATAGCGGTGATTTTTTGGTTTAAAATCGGTATAATATCATAGGAAGGAGAGAGTATCGTGGAAGAACAACATCAAGTTTTGACATTAATTGAAGAGATTACAAGAAATGACGGGTCGACCTATTTTGAGATCGGTAATATGGTTCATAATGGTCGGGCCGAATTAGCTGCAGAACGTGGATTTATCAAGGAAGTGCGGATTTTGCAGCTAAATATTCCACACTCTCGAAACGTTATCAAGTACGAAAATTACATTAATAGCAACTTTAAGATGCAGGATGAGTCGATGGACCACTGGGAAGAATGGACCCGTTCACCCGAGATGGATAAAGTCGTTAGTGATATTTTGTCTGAAAATCATATTGGTTAATCTGGAGGTTCATTGGGAATGAAATCAGTGGGGCGTGGCAACCGTCAATACATAAGGGGAATTGATGGTCTGCGCACGATAGCAGTACTGGGTGTAATTATTTATCACCTGCTACCTAATGTCTTAAAAGGGGGATATCTCGGTGTTCCCATTTTCCTGATTCTGTCAGGATACTTAGTTACAAATAAAATCTTTCAAACATTACTGAAAGAGCGCACGATCGATTTGGTGAGATTTTACAAGCGGCGGTTCGCGCGGTTGTATCCGGTCCTAATCTCGATGCTGGTGATGACAACGGCCTATATTACGCTGTTTGCTCGTCCGTTGTTGCACCAGATTAAGTCGACAATCATCACAAACCTGCTTTGGGTATATAACTGGTGGGAGATCGGTCACGGTCAATCATACTTTGATCAGTTTAACGGCATCTCGCCATTCACGCACTTGTGGACGCTTGGTGTCGAAGCACAATTTTACATCATTTGGCCGTTACTCTTTGTGGGACTCTTCCTGTTGTTGCGGAGCGTGACACGAGTACGGTGGGCGATTGTGGTTTTGGCAATTTTATCCGCGGTCGAGATGGCACTTTTGTTTGACCCACGCAATATCAACCGGGTCTACTACGGTACAGATACCCGTGCGTTTTCGCTTTTGTTGGGGTGCTGGCTCGGTATGAGTTGGGACCGCAATGATCTACGGGGGGACCTTGTTCAATCTGACCGCAAGATTCTCAACATGATCGGTGCAATTGCATTAGCGATCACCTTGTTGGGTTTTGTTTCCCTCGACGGACAAAGCAGCTCAGCATACAGGGGCGGAATGTTCCTGTACAGCGTGACCACAGTGATCCTGCTGGCGATGGTTCTCCACCCCGGCTCTGACTGGGATAAGTGGATGACCAACCCATTCTTCTCCTGGGTCGGGAAGCGGTCATACGGCATTTACGTCTACCAATACCCGGTGATGGCCTTTTACCAACAACGCGTCAACATCGGCATTCACCCGGTACTTCACGCGCTGGTACAAGTTGTAATCATTGCAGGGGTGAGTGAATTATCATACCGTCTGATCGAAGTACCAATTAAAAATTACGATTGGTCGAAACTCAAGACTGAATTCACGGACTACCGCAGCATTTCACTCCACCGGGGGATGAAGCTCGGTCTGGGTGCGCTAGTCTGCCTGATCGCTCTTTTCGGCATGGTGCAACCTGATCATGGACCAGCTAAGGACGTGGTCAAGGCGCAGATCGAGAAGAACGATAAGACGATGCAAGAGAACAACAAGAAGATTGCTGAGGGTAAGGTTAAGGCTAAGAAGCCAGGCAAGCTCGCATCTAAGTACGGACTGACGAATGCCCAGGTTAAGAAACTCAGCAAGATCAAGATTACCGCCGTGGGTGACTCTGTCATGGCGGATGCATCAAGAAGCGTTCAAGAAGTCATGCCACAAGCATACGTGGACGCAAAAGTCGGAAGACAAGGTGCTGACACGCCTGCGGTATTGAGTAGCCTCAAAAAACAGGGATACCTCAATAAGATCGTCGTCCTCAACCTGGGTACAAACGGCCCGATGACTAAGGACGTTATCGATAAGATCCTCGACGAAATCGGCCCTAACCGCCAAGTCTACTGGCTGACTCCCCACGTGCCAACCCGTTCCTGGCAACAGACCGTCATTAAGCAAATTAAATCCACTGCCAAGCACCACAAGAACGTTCACGTTATCAACTGGTACGGTGAAAGCCTGAATCACAAGAACTGGTTCGCCGGGGATAACGTCCACATGAACGAGAAGGGTAATGTGCGTTACGCTAAACTGGTTGCTAAGGCAATTTTGAAGGATAAATAGGAAGTAAAGTTAAATCATGAATGAATCAGATCGTTTATTAAATCAAGCAATCGACGTATACCTGACTGGGCTGAGAGGCTTAGAAGCGTTTGTCTCCGAGCCTTCAGCGGTCTACTCATTATCGTTTGGTCAATACCTGATCCTTGAGATGATCACTAATCGTCCTGGGGTGGGGCTTTATGACATCGCTAAAGAACGTAATGTGACACGTTCTGCAGTTACTCGTCAGATGAAGACCTTGGTCGATAAGGGTTACGTGATTCAAGATCCAGACCCTAAAGATCGGCGCCGCCAAATCCTCGTCGTCACTTCTAAGGGGAAGGAAGTCGAACAAAAGATTACCGAAAGTGTTCGCAAGCGTTTCGCTAGTTGGGTAAAAGTCTACGGTGCAGAACGCGGTAAGCAGCTGTTGGATTTACTGACGGAATTTAACCAACAAATCATTCAAATGAAGCCGGAAGATGATCAAAAGGAGGATAACGATGATTAAGACAATCGCCTTAGATCTCGATAACACACTGTTGAATAACAATAAGGAAATCTCTGCACGCAATGAACGGGTACTCAAGGCTCTTCATGCACAGGGGATCCACGTTGTCCTGTGTACCGGTCGTCCAATCAACGCCATCTGGCCATACATCGAACAACTGGGCCTGACCACACCGAACGATTACACGATTACCTTCAACGGTGGCCTTGTGATCAATAATGTAACCAAGGAACACCTGTACGAATTTGGTATGAGCAAGGATGACCTGACGCCACTCCTGTCATACGTGAACGAAAAGGGGATCCCACTCAACGTCTTGGATTTTGACCAAGTATACGAACTCAACGACTTCCCTGGATCCATCTACCGGACAGTGCTGAAAAACATTCATTTCGAAAACATTGCCACAGCGGACCTGCCAGACAAGACCTTCAGTAAGGCAGTCATGGCAATCCCTGCAGAGAAGCTGACGCCAATCATTGCGGACCTTCCAGACGAATTGAAGACCCAGTACCACGCTGTCCAATCACAACCAATGATCATGGAATTCTTGCCACTGGGTGTGAACAAGGCGGCCGGGCTGAAGGTATTGCTGGAACACTTCGGAGAGGACTTCTCCAACCTGATGACGTTCGGGGATGCAGACAACGACCTGGAAATGATTGAGGCCGCTGAACAGGGGATCGTGATGGAAAATGGCCTGCCACAAGTTAAGGCGGTTGCGACTGCGATCACTGATTCCAACGAAAATGACGGTGTTGCGACTTATTGCGAACAATATTTTGCAACACAATTGAAATAAAAGCGCCAATATTTGACTTAAAAAGAGCAGATTTGCGAGAAAATCACAATTATTTCTCAAAAATTTGCTCTTTTTTGACGGAATTTAAATAAAAATTTACGATTTTTACGACACGGCTTCACTCCAGTCCTATCAAGCAATTTCGCTAATTATATAAAACAACTTATTTTTAAATGTTACAGCAATATAACAGCAATTTAGCGAAAACGGCAAAAGAGATAAGTCTCTGTTACTTGCTAGTAACATTTTCCCTGTAACATAGAAACCGTTGAAAAAGAACTCGGAAAAATAAGGATGGTTTTATTATTTATGAATTCTAAGAAGAACTTAGGAAAAGTTGTTACTACACTCGGTGTTGCAGCCGCTACTGTATCAATCGCTGCAGTTGCACACGCCGACACTACTTACACTGTTAAGAGTGGTGATACCCTTTCAAGTATTTCTTACAAGTTCGCTAAGGATGCTAGCTTAGTAGATCAAATCGCTAAGGACAACGACATCTCTGACAAGGACACTATTCACGCCGGCGAAAAGCTTGTTATCAAGACTGATGACTCAAAGGCTACTAAGTCAAACAACGCTGACGACCAAGACAACAACCAAAACGGTGGCGTTCAACTCGGCAGTGACGAACAAGCTGCTAAGGACTGGATCGCTTACCAAGAATCACGTGGTAGCTACACTGCTCAAAACGGTCAATACTACGGTAAGTACCAATTGAGCATGTCATACCTCGGTGGTGACCTTTCTGCTCAAAACCAAGAAGCAGTTGCACAACAATACATGCAAAACCGTTACGGCTCATGGCAAGCTGCCAAGGCTCACTGGTTGGCTAACGGTTGGTGGTAGAAATTATGCTGGGTAATATGCCCAGCTTTTTTCTTTATCTGGGAAAATTAAATGTAATTATGTTATTATATTATTTACAGTAATGGGGACGTTTTTGGATTCGACAGGTATAGGTCGAGTCTCAGTTGCGTTTCGAAGGTTGCGACTTCGTAAAAACGCTCAGTTTTAAATTATAACTGCAAACAATAATTCAAACACTTACGCATACGCTGCCTAATAAGCCGCGCGCGTAAATCTACTCCGGGTTCGTCCATGATGCGGAAGTAGGTTTTATATCTCAGTGGACTACGCTGCTTGCTCCCGTTTGAAGTAAGTAGAAGAGATTAATCAAGCTAGCTAGTCATGGTTGCCCTGATCAACGGCGTTTTGGCTAGTGAAATTTAAATAGTTGAGATATGAACGTAGAGGCTGAGATGGCGATATGCTTGGACACGGGTTCGATTCCCGTCGTCTCCATCAGATGTTGACAGAGCTATTGGGGGTATAACCCTCTTTAGCTCTGTTTTATTTTTAAATCTCAAAGTATATAATAAACATTAATATAATTGAAGGAGGGGAGAATGGTGGCAATTAAGCCGACGCTAATTATTGAAGACTGCTCAGCATTGGGCAATATTTCTATGACCGCTGCAGCTACTGCCATTGAGTCACTGGGCGGCTATGCGGTTAGTCTCCCATCCGTCCTTCTTTCAACCCAAACTGAAGGATTCGGGGTGCCGACCCGCTTGGACACTGCGGAGTGGATGGTGGACACGAATGCTCACTGGTCCCGCGAAAACATCGACTTTTCCGGCTCCGTGGTGGGATACCTGGGACGAGAAGAGATCATCGCTGCAGTTGCGAAGATCCTCGACTCACGGTCCTACAGCCTCGTCGTTGTGGATCCTGTGATGGCGGACTTGGGGAAATTGTACCCGGGTTTTGACGACGACTATCCACAGCAGATGCTCCAGTTGTGTAGGTCTGCTGACGTGATTACGCCGAACTGGACGGAGTTGTGTCTGCTGGCGGGGATGCCGGTAGAAGAACCTACCACTGATCGCTATTTTGCGGCGGTGGCGGTTCTCCGTGAGTCTGGCGTGAACTGTCAGGTCGTAGTGACGGGGATTCCTGATGGCGAACGGATCGCGTGTTGGCTGGCGGACGGGGATGATGTCAAAGTCGTCTCGACCAAGCGCTTGCCAGGACACTTCTACGGCACAGGTGACCTCTTCGCCGCTCTGCTGTACGGGTTCTTGCAGAAGGGACAGTCTCTTCACACAGCCGTGCAATCTGCTACAGAGGCGCTCTCAGTGGCCGTAGAGGAGACGAGTGGCGGGGATGACGCTGACCGAAAGTTTGGTATGCGCCTGTTTGAATTGATTAAGTGTTTGACTAGAGGGGATGCACAATGAGAAAGAACAGTATGATTCAGAAGTTGACTCTTGCAGCGATGTTTATTGCGCTAGGTGTGGTATTCGGACGCTTGTTCTTGATTCCGCTACCTTGGACGCACGGAAACATCAATTTGTGTGACGCTGCAATTTTCGTCGGCACGATGCTTCTCGGACCTTTTTATGGTGGCGTGATCGGTGGATTCACTGGCCTCTTCCTCGATTTGATTTCGGGGTACGCACAATACGCACCATTCTCGTTTGTCGCACATGGTTTAGAAGGTTTGATCGCTGGATTGATCATTGCCCATTTGGCTGGCAAGTCAGGCAAGGTAGTCGGATTGCTGGTTGGTGTGGTCGTGATGGTGATTGGATACTTCTTCACCGACTCGATTTTGTACAACTGGGCAACTGGTTCGCTGGGAATCATCCCTAACATCTGCCAAGGCCTGGTTGGTGCAGTCGTCGCATTTGTTGTTGAAGCAACGTTGAGCAAACGAATCAGCTTGAAATAACGCAAGGAGGAACCCACATGAAGATTTTAATGGTAGAAGATAATCAGTCTGTCTGCGAAATGATGGAAATGTTTTTGAAAAAGGAAGGTTGGGATTACGAATTTGCCTACGACGGTTTAGAGGCTGAGGAAAAGTTCAATGAAAATCCTGACGAGTGGGATATTATTTTGCTGGACTTGAACTTGCCTAAGAAAGACGGGATGCAGGTCGCTGCAGAAATTCGCCGGGTTTCACCAACAGTTCCTTTGATCATGCTGACAGCGCGTGATACGGAAAGTGACCAGGTGATGGGATTGGAACTTGGTGCTGACGATTACGTTACCAAGCCATTCTCTGCGATTACTTTGATTGCGCGGATTAAGTCACTTTACCGGCGGAGTCAACTTGCAGCTCCAAACAAGGAAACAGCTGAAGGTAATCCAACCTACGATATTCAAACGAAGAACTTTAAGATGAACACCAAGACCCGAGAAGTCGTTCTTCATGGTCAAACTGTTACAGACTTGACACCAAAGGAATTCGACCTTTTGAAGACGCTGGCATCTAAGCCACGTCAGGTCTTTACTCGTGAGCAGCTCTTGCAACTGGTCTGGGACTACGAGTACTACGGTGATGAACGGACTGTTGATGCGCACATCAAGAAGCTCCGTCAGAAGTTAGAAGATCTTGGCCCACAAGTCATTAAGACTGTTTGGGGAGTGGGGTACAAATTCGATGACGAAATGGATTAAAAAACTGGGAAGAATCAAATTAATCTACCGGTTGATGGTTTCATATTTAACAATCATTGCCTTTTTAATGATTATTATCAGTATTTCATTTGTTAATATTTCCAACAAAATGATCTATGGAGGTACATGGAATCGACTGGAACAGGATGCTAATGCCTTGGTCAATGATTCGATTCGTTACGACCCTAGCCACCATACATTCCAGGGTTTTGATACACCAGAATTGAACGCCAATGCACGACTGCTGATGAATCAGAACACGCATTTTACGATTTATACTGCCAAGAAACAGGCGATCTTCTCCAGTAATGGCTTTATCCCAAAGATTTCTAAGGCTCAATGGAAACAATTGCGCCAAGGGAAAGTGATTCGTATCAGAAAAACTAGTCAATACACTCCAAAGAAGAACAGTGGCAAGCCTCGTCCACGGATGACACAGATTATCAAGCCTTATCGTTCAAATGAAAAGCTGGTCGCAGTTGTTGTCGTAGCGACATTTGTCCAACCGATCGAGAACAACATTCATGAGATCAAGATGAACTTAATTATCACACTGATTGTTGCTTGGTTCTTAACGATGCTGATTTCATACTACTTCTCCCGTTCGATTACGACGAGAATTAACCGGCTTGGTGGACTGACTAAGGAAGTCGCAAAGGGTAATTATGATGTTCACCTCGATATCATCGGTAAAGATGAAATTGGTGACCTCGCTCAAAGTTTCAACCACATGACGGCCTCCTTGAAGAGCTCGCAGGAAGAAATTCACCGGCAAGAAGAACGGCGTCGGCAATTCATGGCCAATGCTGCTCACGAAATGAGAACACCATTGACGACCATTAACGGAATTCTCGAAGGGCTCCAGTACGATGTGATTGATGAAGCCGACAGAAAGCACAGTTATGAGTTGATGCAAAACGACACCAAGCGCTTGATTCGCCTGGTCAATGACAACTTGAACTATGAAAAGATCCGGACGAACCAAATCACGATGGAACGGAAACTCTTCGATGCTAGTGCTGTCCTTAGCAACCTCCAGGAACAATTGTCCAAGAAGGCTGCGTCCCAGGGCGACAAGATCGAACTGGAGACTACAGCCGGTCTGATGGTTTACGCCGATTACGACCGCTTCGTCCAGATTATGTTTAACATCATCCAAAACGCCATCCAGTTCACGCAAAACGGTACGATTCAAGTCCGCGCAAAGCAGGTCGAGAATGGTACCCAATTTGAAGTGCAAGATGAAGGGATCGGGATGACGGAAGAACAGCTGAAAAACATCTGGGAACGTTACTACAAGGCTGACAAGTCACGGATGAGCACCAAGTATGGTGAATCTGGATTAGGGCTGGCAATTGTCCGTCAATTGGTAAGACTCCACAACGGTAAAATTGACGTAAAAAGTGAGATTGGCAAGGGATCAACCTTCACAATCTTCTTCCCTAATGCTGAGGTAAATAGTGAAAGATAGTAAACGTTTTCCAAAAAAACCAATATTTTATGAAACGCTTCATTTATTGGTATACCAGCATTTGTGTCTTGTATACCAAATCCGTGAGACTTGTGTAAACGTTTGCAACATGGTAAATTATCTACCTGTAGATTGATTGATAGGAGATATTTATTATGTTACTGACTTATTTACTCGCATTAGTACCAGCTGTGGGTTGGGGGATCATGCCTCTGATCACTGGTAAAATTGGTGGCTCAACTGTTAACCAAACTTTCGGTATTGGTGCAGGTGCTACCATCGTCGGTTTAATTGCATACTGCGCTGCCATCATGAGTGGTAACTCTGGCGCGGTTGCCGTAACGAGCCAAGGTTTCTGGATCTCAGTCCTCTGTGGGGCTTTGTGGTCAACTGGTCAAATTGGTCAATTCGTTTCATTTAAGCGGATGGGCGTTTCGAACACCATGCCATTATCAACAGTGTTCCAACTTGTTGGTAACTCCATCATCGGTGTTTTGATCTTTGGTGAATGGCACAGTTCACGTGCTTTGATCATCGGTTTTGCTGCACTCTTGGTTGTTATCATCGGTGCTTTGATGACTTCAATCACTGACCAAAGCTCTGGCAAGAAGGTTACTATCCAAAACTTCTTATTCTTGCTCGTTACTACTTTTGGTTACTGGGTTTACTCAACATTCCCAAAGATGCCAATGCTTAAGGATGAAAAGACTTTAGGTATCTTCCTTCCTGAAATGATCGGTATCCTGATCGGTGCTATCATTTACACGCTTGCTTCTGGTAACGCCAAGGCATTCAAGCAAAAGGAACACTACTTAAACATCGTGGGTGGTATCTCATGGGGTATCGCGGCTCTGGCCTACATCTTCTCAGGTCGTGCTCTTGGTACCAACATGGCATTCATCTTCACCCAATTGAACGTTGTGATCGCTACTCTCGGTGGTGTTCTGATTCTTAAGGAACGCAAGACCAACCGCGAAATGGGCTTCACCGTTCTCGGTATCATCTTTGTTGTATGCGGTAGTATCTTGACTGTATTCGCACACTAATATAGATTCAAAGCAGGGGCTCGTCTCCTGCTTTTTGATTTGGAAAATGAAAAATAGAAATGAATTACAACATAGTGTTCACGCAGTCCGCAGTCGGGTAGTAGTGTGGATAGTGCTGACGGTCGTTCTACGGATCCTGACGGCGCTTTTCAACTGGCCAGTCTTACGCTACGTGGTCTGGCTTATAAGCGTGTACTGTGCCGTTCTGATCGTAATTTGGTGCTATTTAGAGTATCAGCTACTTAAGTTGAAATAGTTGGTGGAAGAAGGGTAATTATGGATGAATATGTAATTGGTATTGACCTTGGTACCAGTGCCGTTAAGGTTTCAGCGATGGATCGCAAGGGGAAGGTCGCAGCGCAAGAAAGTTATGGCTACGAACTCCACCAACCACGCCCGGGGTACAGTGAACAAGATCCTCGTGATTGGGTGTACGCCACCACGATTGCGATTGACCGACTGATTTTACGTGATGACATTAAGACAGAAGAGATTAAGGGGATTTCATTCTCTGGACAAATGCACGGCCTGGTTTTGTTGGATGAAAATGACCAGGTGTTGCGACCAGCTATTTTGTGGAACGACACGCGTACCACGAAGCAGTGTGAAGAAATCATGGGAAAGCTTGGCAACAAGTTCATCGACATTACCGGTAACCGCGCGCTAGAAGGGTTCACCCTGCCAAAGTTGCTGTGGGTAAAGGAAAACGAACCGGAAATCTGGGCCAAGGCAAAGACGTTCTTGTTGCCTAAGGATTACGTCCGTTTCGTTATGACCGGCGAGAAAGCGATCGACTATTCTGATGCCACTGGTACAGTTCTATACGACATCAAGCAGGGGACTTGGAGTAAGGAAATTGCTGATGCACTGGATATCCCAATGTCAATCTGTCCTGAATTGATTCGCTCAATTGACGAGGCGGGTACGGTGACCGAATACTACTCGATGTTCTCCGGCTTGGATAAGTCGACCCGGGTCTTCGGTGGCGGTGGTGACAATGCGTGTGGTGCGGTCGGTGCTGGGATTCTCCATCCAAACATGGTGATGTCTAGCATCGGTACGTCCGGTGTTGTCCTCAAGTACGAACCGGACGCCAACGTTAACTACCACGGCGCATTGCAATACGAATGTCACGCGATTCCGGATACATTCTATTCCATGGGTGTGACGCTGGCTGCAGGGCACTCACTCAATTGGTTCAAGCACACCTTCGCGGCTGATGAGGATTTCACAGAGATGGTCAAGCGAGCCGCACAACGTCCCGTGGGTTCAAATGGGCTGATCTTTACACCATACGTGGTCGGCGAACGGACACCATATGCAGATGCTGATATCCGGGGTTCCTTCATCGGTGCCGATAGTATGCAAAACAAGTATGACTATGTTCGGGCGGTTATCGAAGGAATCACATTTAGCTTCCGCGACATCCTCAATATCTACGACAAGCATGGCCAAGACTTTGACACGGTGGTCGCAATTGGTGGTGGTGCCAAGAGTGACTTCTGGCTCCAACTCCAAGCTAACATCTTCAACAAGAAGGTTGTTTCACTGACTAACGAACAGGGACCTGGGCTTGGTGCTGCAATGTTAGCAGCGGTTGGCCTGGGATGGTTTGACTCACTACAAGATTGTGCCAAGGAATTCGTTCACTTCGGCAAGTCTTACGAACCACAAATTTCAGAAGTAGAGAAGTACAACCAACTCTACAAGATTTACCAACAAGTCTACGATCAAACCAAGGACCTGTCGCACCAAATTATGAAATTGCGCAACGAATGGGCATAGTAAAAGCGATTAGTACGAATTGACGTGCTAATCGCTTTTTAATTACTTCTTCAATTGTTCGAGAACCTTGGCGGCAATTTCGTGGTTTGTCCACATCCAGATTGCGTGGCCAAGTGCTTCAGAGATATGTTCCTCGCGTGGTTGGTGTTCTGCGTCAGGCACCGTCTTCATTTCTGGCATGATCACCAGGTGGAAGGCAACCCACACAGCGATACCAAATGGGATTCCTTGGCCGAGTGTCAGCGCCTTGACCTTCTTATCGAGCAATGCCGCATAAGCAGTCGCAAAGGCAGCTGAGAATCCAAAGTGGATCAGGTAGCTCACCCATGGCAGGTCCTGGCCGGAATAACGGTAGGTGGCTTGGGTGAGTTCAGCGGGCATCCCGAGTTGTTGGAGCAATTTTTGTGGTGGGTTAACTGCATCCCGTTCTGGCGTCCGTGGTGGGAGGACATTTTCCCATCCGAGCTTGACTAATCCAGATAATAGTCCGGCTGCGACACCGGCAATTAATACGTGTTTAGTGTTCATTTTCTTCACTAGGCTCACATCCTTTGCTTACATTATATCAGTAAAATTGAATGTTTAAACCTTGAAAAACCTTGCGAAAATCCTCAAGACCATCCGTTCATTCAGCTTTCTTTTCGATCGCCGGAATCTTCAAATTAATTGCCAGCACCGCAACGATAACGAGTGCGGAACCAATCCAGTCAGCATCAGTCATCTGGAGATTAAAGATCAGGACGGAACCGATCGTAGCAGCCAGTGGTTCGAATGCGTCCATCAGGCTGAAGCTCGTGGCGTCGATGTAGCGGAGAGCACGGTTGGCCATTTCAAACGGAAACAGCGTACCGATGACCAGCACCCCGAGCCAGCAAATCCACACCTGCGCATTGTTCGGCACGTGCGGTTGGGCAGGGTGGAGTGCAAGGAGGACGATTCCGGATGAGAGCAGTCCCCAGGCGGTAATCACCAGTGATGGAACCCGCTGTTCTTGCAGCATCTTTTGTGGAATCAGGACGTTGGTTGCGACCCCAATCGCGGAGATGATCCCGAAGACCAGTACCAGTGGGCTGATCGCCATTTGCTCGAAGTTACCGTGCGTGGCAATCGTGAATACCCCAATAAAAGCGATGATCGAACAAATGATTTCAATTCGGCGGGCGGGGATGTGGCGGAATATTGCTTGGTAGGCAATGATGAAAAACGGGCCGACGAACTGCAGGACAGTCGCAATTGACGCATTCCCATACTGTACCACCAAAAAGTACGCGTATTGAACCGGTACCAGTCCGAAAATCCCGTACGCAAAGATTACCCAAGCGTCGTGAGGGTTCTTAAAAATCAGAAATGGGCGATCACCCTTCAGCTGGCTAAACAGCACGAGAATCAAGCCAGACGCAATCATCCGTGTCTGCGTCAGCCATAGCGATGTGATCGAACTGCTGGCATTGAATAGGCCCTTAGCGAAGAGTCCAGAAATCCCCCAGAACGTGCAAGCAGTGATCACAAGGGTTAATCCCAAAATCTTTTTATCTTTCATTTTGTTCACTTTCTATACAAAAAATAATACAAAAATAATTGTATCATATTCTCGCGCACGAAAATGAAAATCCCCACCATCATTGACAGCGGGGAAGTTCTTATTGGAAATTTTGGTTGGTGCCTGACTGGCCGTCATTGCTTGATGAGACGCTTGGCTTGGTGGCGTACAGGCTTTTGACGTTGTTGATGTCGAGTTGTTGGATTGAGTAGTAAGATCCGGCAGGCTGCATGACTGAGACCTCGTTGGTGTGAGACAGTCCAATTGCGTGCCCCAACTCATGCTCAGCAGTGTTAACGATCCGCTCTTGGGAGTAACCGTACGCGGCGTTCAGCAGGTATGCGGTATTGAGCCGAACCGTGGCATGCATCAGGTAACCGGTAACGGCATTGATCTTGGTGTTTGTCAGACCGGCCGCACCGTTTGATTGCTTGTTCATAGTAGTGATCACGATGTTCGCTTTTGACTTGTCGTTAGTCTTCTTGAAGCTAAAGGCCCCGGTTGCATTCCAGCGGTTGATTGCGGTATTGGCAGCTGCCTGGAGCGTGGGGTCAGTGATGTCAATGTAGACAGTGGCGCTCTTCTTATTCCAGCGCGCGTTTTGCACGTCGGCTTCACTCGTCGCTTGGGTCGTGCTCGTCTGCGTTTCTGCAGTTTTATTACCCATCAGCGAGTTGACCTCACGTTGGAGAAATATCTGCGCAGTCTCGACGTTGACGTTGATCCGGTCGCGGAAAGTCTCGTTGTTTGAGTATGTGACCAAGAACCACGCAAAGATCATCGTGTAGAGGATTGTTAATATGAAATTGTGTCTTCTAATTGTTGTCCACTCCTTATTAGATCTTTTCGTAAAATCCCCCAAAGTAATAAAATTAGTTTACGGAAAAACTGTTCCACCGTCCACTAAAATGACTCTTCTTAGCAAAAAGATAACAATTGCCATGGCGGTGAGATATAATAGAAGCGAGATAGATTAGGGGGGATTTATGATGGCAACAGCATTTAAGGTCTTGGTTAATTTGAGCTGGGGCGTGCAACGGGAATATCTGATCGCAAATGACGTCGAACCGGGGCTCGATCACCGCTACAAGACCCGCGACAACTGGCAAGATGTAATTATCGATGCCTTGATCAATGTTCCAGTGGGGCCATATCTTCCTGATAATTCAGTTCAACCACCAATTGCGACAGGGAAGGTAGCTAGTGTCGAGGCCGTTGATTCCGATGATCCGGCCGTTAGTGGCATTCAGCGAACCCGGAGCCAGTTTATTATGGCTGATATTTGGCGCAAACAAAACGCAGATGTGAACGCCAACTTCCTCCGTCACGATTACGATGAGTTGTCACAAAAACAAATTGTAGCAGACGTGGACTTTTGGGAGAATGGCAACCGCCACCCAGATGTATATGATGACACACGCAGAGCAATCGCAGCGCAGGAGAAGCGTTACGCAGAACAAAATTAAACTTTTTTATTGACGTTGTTTGTTAAATTTATTATCATAGTTCATGTGTTAAATCATAACATTCTTGGGCATTCGCCAAACTGGTAAGGCAGTGGACTCTGAATCCATAATTTACTGGTTCGAGACCAGTATGCCCAACTTTTAATAGGAGCCAGGCATTCAGCCTGGCTCTTTTGCTTCCGTGGTCAATTGACAAAACTAAGCAAAGTAACGTATAATCCTTTGTGTACGTAATTGCCCGCTGGTCAAATTGGTTAAGACGTCGCCCTCTCAAGGCGGAGTTACGGGTTCGATCCCCGTGCGGGTGATATTTATAAGCAGGTGCACATCTGGTGCGCCTGCTTTTTTGTATCTGGGGGTGTTGGAATGGAGAAACTGAAGAATTTCCTGGAAAGCGATAACTTTATTATTGATTTAATTATTTTCTTTTGCGTTTTGATCATCTACGTTATCTTGCACCCATATACCTGGTTCTTTGCGTTCATCGTGATCATTTTACTCTGGATTCTGGCGTCCATTCCTGCCGAAGTATGGGTAGTAGGGGTAATGTTTGTATTGCCCGCAGCAATTATCTACTTTGTCCTTGACAGTTTATTTAAATTAATTCACATGCTGTTTTAAAGTTAGCAAAACCCGAACTCTTTTTGTCTTTTTTCTATCAATACGTTAAAATAGTAATGTTGCTGTGAAATTTTTTCACATATCCGACGAAAGGATTCAGGTTTATATCTCATGGAAAAGAATGATATTAAGACGAGCCAAAAGTCTTTAGGGCTATTTGACCTAATCGGAATTGGTATTGGTGCCATTATTGGAACGGGGATTCTCGTATTGACGGGGATTGTCGCGGCGCAGGATGCTGGTCCGGCGGTCGTATTGTCGTTTATCATTGCGGCTCTTGCGAGTGGACTGATCGGGTTATGTTACGCCGAATTGACCACGAGCTTGCCTAATTCAGGGAGTGCTTTTTATTACACATGGGTCTCATTAGGGAGTTTCTTCGCATTCCTTGCAGGGTGGACGTTGATTGGGGTTTACGTCACCACAACTGCAACCGTTGCTAACGGGTGGACCGGTTACTTCGGTTCGTTTCTGAGTGAGTTACATATTAACTTGCCACATAATTTGATGGCGACACCGGATTCTGGTGGGTTAATGAACTTGCCGGCGGTGATCATGGTGCTCTTGATCTCCTTCATCTTGACCCGGGGGACGAGCGAAAGTAAGCTTGTCAACAACACTCTGGTCGCCGTGAAGTTGGTGATTATCATGCTGTTCTTGATTGTGAGTGTGCGCGATATCAATGTTGCTAACTTCCACCCGTTCATGCCGTACGGGATTTCAGGGGTCTTCACGGGGGCCTCGACCGTCTTCTTCTCATTCCTAGGATTTGACGCCTTGGCTACTTCAGCGGAAGATGCGAAAAACGTCAACCGTAACTTGCCACTGGCAATCGTGATTTCGCTGTCAGTATCGACGCTCTTGTACGTGCTAGTCGGGATCTTCATGACCGGGGTTCTTCATTATAAGAAGCTCGATGTTTCCGAAGCGATGTCGACAGTTCTTTTGAGCGAGGGACACGTCCTGGTCGCACAGATCGTTTCATTCGGTGCTGTCCTGGGTATCATGGCCGTGGTCTTTGCGTTCATCTACGCCGGTTCAAACATCATCAAGTCAATGAGCCGGAGCCAGTTTTTACCAGCTGGGCTTTCTAAGATCAACCAAAAGACCTACAGCCCAAACCGTGCCATCTGGTTGGTCGGAATCTTGTCAGCGGTATTGGCAGGGGAATTTAACCTCCACTACCTGGCATTGATTTCAAACGTCGGCTCACTGGTCGTCTTCCTGGTTATTTCCGGGATCGTTATTATCATGCGCAAACGCTACCCACTGCTTAAGCGGCCATTCCTGGTCCCTGGCGGTGCGGTGGTTCCAACCTTGTCAGTGTTGATCTGTGCATTCCTCTTATTTAACATCTCAGTCGATGCCTGGTTGACATACCTAGCTTGGCTCGTGATCGGTGTGATTGTCTACCTCCTCTATGGTCGCAACCACCTCGATGTTGAAGAGAGTCAAAACCAAAAATTCTAATATATACACAAAGAAGCATCCGGAATAATCCGGATGCTTCTTTTGCTTTCAATATTAGGTTACTTGTTAAGTTCTTCGTAGTCACCAGTTACTGGGTTCATTTGCGTTACGCTGTTGTTAGCAGTGTTGAAGCGGTAGAGTCCAGTCAGGCGAGCTTGGTCTGGGTTAGCAGCAGTGCTCCGAACAGCGATTTGGTATACGCCTTGTCCGTCAAAGTCGGAGATAGTGTATTGAGTAGTGCTGTTTTCTGGAAGTCCGCTAGCCTTCAAGAATTGAAGTAATACGTTGCCTTCGTGGTCTTCGCTTGCGTAACTAGCTTGAGTGTTTGCACTTGAAGCCTTTGCGAAAGCTTGAACCTGCTTAGCTGAGTAAGTAGCGCTTGCTTGGCTGATTGATGCAACCGGAGCCTTCACACTAAATGTAGTTGTCTTCTTGTTGGTGGAAGGAGCCACGACGCTGAAAGTAGTTGCCTTCTTGCTTTCTGAAGTTGTGCTTTCAGCCTTCTTGGTTGTAGCCTTCTTAACTGATGGCTTAGCTACACTGGTAGTTGAAGGTTCGCTACTTGCCTTACGTGCAGTAGAAGTGCTAGTGGAGCAACCGGCCAAGCCAAGTGCTACCAAAGCTACTAATGAACCACTCATGATTGTCTTCTTCATTGTAAACATAATTACAACCCCCAGTCTCCCTAATTATTCTTTTTTGGTTAGGAATAATTTATTTATATTTTCTTTACACTCTTATTGTAATCCAATTGAAATATAAATGTAACAGTCTGTTACAATTTATTAACAATCTTGATATTTTCTTAATAACTTTCGGTGCTATACTTCGTCAAGTACCTAATTATTAAGCACCTAACTAATTTCGATAAAGAGGTGAAAAGCCTATGAATACTGAGGAAAAGTTCTTTCAACAAGCAATGGCGTTTGGGTCGGAGTTGAGAAATTTCGCAGCTGAGTGTGTTGATAAGGATAAGGTTTCATTCCGTGGACAGGGGATGTTACTTCACATTCTTGCAACAAATCCCAACGTTTCCCAACGTGAACTTTCCAATTTAGCTAAGATCAAGCCCGCTTCAATTAGTGAATCGCTTGATCGGATGGAAAAGAGTGAGATTGTCGTGCGAGGCAGGGATGAATCTGACCGCCGAGTTCTCCGAGTGAATTTAACTGAAAAAGGACAAGAACTCTACAAGAAACAGCTCAAGGGGAGAAGAGAGTTCCAAGATAAGCTCCTTACCAACGTCTCTGAAGAAGAACAGCAGACAGTAATTAATGTTATTCAAAAGATGCGTGAACAACTCGCAGAAATGAAGAAGGGAGAAAAGCACTTTGATTAAAATCGCAAAGAAAAACCTGAACTGGTGGGCAACAGGGCTCGCCGTTCTGTTTTTAGTCATTCAAGTTGCGTGTGATTTGTACTTGCCAACCATTACGTCAGAGCTGGTTGACAAGGGGATCGTGAGTCAAGACATGGCATACGTAAAGCGTGACGGTATTTACATGATGGTCGTTGCTTTGTTTGGGCTGCTTGCGTCCGGAATTAACGTATACTTCGCCTCCACCCAAGCGATGAAGGTCGGTGAAAAGTTACGCCAACAGATCTTCCACAAGGTCCTGCGTTTCTCAAGCAAGGAAATTGATGAGTTCGGTGATTCTTCATTAATTACCCGCTCCACCAACGATATTGTACAGATCCAAAACGTGATGGTCCAAGTACTCCGGATGATGTTGCAGGCACCAATTATGCTGATTGCAGCCTGTGTGCTTGCTTACATTCGTGAACCACGACTGACCCGGGTTTTCTTGGTAAGTTTACCAATTCTGGCAATCGTGGTCGGTGGGGTAATGTACTTTGCCGTGCCATTATTCAAGAGCATCCAAAAGAAGACGGATCAGATCAACCTAATTTTCCGTGAAGGGCTTACTGGTGTACGGGTTATCCGGGCATTCCGCGAAGAAAAGCGTGAACAGACCCGTTTCCAAGCCGCCAACGAAGATTACACGGCAACTGGTATTAAGGCCTTTACAATGGTTTCCTTCCTCTTCCCAGTGATGACTTTGATCCTGAGTTTGACCAACGTTGGCATTATCATGATCGGTAGCCACCTGATTGCGGATATGTCAATGCAAATCGGTAACCTGATCGCCTTTATGACTTACGCAGCCCAAATCATGTTTAGCTTCATGATGCTTTCCATGATTTTCGTCTTTGTGCCACGTGCATCCGCTGCGGCTGTCCGGGTCAATGAAGTTCTCGATAGTGCTATTTCTGTTGATAACTTACCAGATGACCAACGTGAAGAACTCCAAGAAGGTAATGATGCTAGTCTGGAATTTGACCACGTGAACTTCCGCTATGAGGGGGCTGAAAAGCTGGCCTTAGAAGACGTCAACTTCGATATCAAGGCTGGTCAAACCCTGGCTATCATTGGTGGGACCGGGTCAGGTAAATCTACTTTGGTCAACCTGATTCCACGGCTTTTTAATATTGAAAGCGGTGAGATCAAGGTCAACGGTCAAACAATCGACAAGCTGAGCCTTCATGACCTTCACAGCCAAATCTCCATTACCCAACAAAAGGCGGTGCTCTTCTCCGGTACGATTCGTTCTAACCTCCAATTCGGTAACGAAAACGCAACTGATGAAGACATGTGGCACGCGCTGGAAGTTGCCCAATCCGCAGACTTTGTGAAGGAAGCCGGTGGACTCGATGCGCTCGTGGAACAAAACGGGAGCAACTTCTCTGGTGGTCAACGTCAACGGTTAGCGATTGCGCGGACGATCATTAAGCCAGCGTCTGTCTACATTTTCGATGACTCCTTCTCCGCCTTGGACTTCAAGACCGATGCAGAATTGCGTTTAGCCTTACGCCAAGACGAGAAGATCAAGCAGGCCGTTACTGTGATTGTCGCACAGCGTGTTTCTACCGTTGCGGATGCTGACCAAATCATCGTATTAGATGAAGGACAGGTTGTCGGTCAAGGCACGCACCAAGAATTGAAAGCTACGAATAAGACTTACCAACAAATTGTCGAATCACAAATTCAGGAAGGGGATGAAGAACGTGCATCACGGACCAAAGAAGATTAGTAAAGCCAAGAATTTCTGGCCAACCACGAAACGTTTAATTTCATACCTTCGCCCATGGTCAGTCGGTGTCATTATCTCCATGCTCTTAGCGGTCGGATCGGTGGTCTTATCGATTCTCGCACCAAAGATTTTAGGGGAAGCCACCACGACGATTTACGAAGGTGCTATGAAGGGGTTTGCCCAAATGAAGATGGGTCAACACCTGACCAAGTTACCAATCGACTTCACGAAGATTTACCATATTGGGATCATCGTTATCCTGCTGTACGTCTTCTCCGGTCTGTTTAGCTTTGTGCAACAGATTGTGATGACGCGGATTTCACAACGGGTGGTCTACAACTTGCGTCAAGACTTGAAAGAAAAGCTGGCGCGCGTACCCGTGAAGTTCTACGACACCCACAGCCATGGTGACATCATGAGTCGGATGGTCAACGATATGGATAACATCGCCGGAACCCTCCAGCAAAGTCTGATCCAAATCGTTACCAGTGTCGTAACCTTCGTTGGTGTGTTGGGAATCATGCTGACGATTAGTTGGCAACTGACCCTGGTTGCGCTAGTGATGATTCCGGTCTCACTCTTCATCGTTGCCTTTATTGCGCCAACTGCTCAACGCCTATTTGGACGCCAACAAGCAGCCCTTGGTAAGATCAACGGCCAGGTCGAAGAAACTTACTCCGGTCACACGATTGTCCGGACTTTCAATAAGGAAGAAGAGGAAGAAAAGGAATTCGCCAAGAAGAATCATGAATACTACCAAGCATCTTGGAAAGCGCAATTCTTCTCTGTCCTGATGTTTCCAATGATGAACTTCACCCGGAACCTCGGTTACCTCTTAGTTGCCGTCGCCGGAGCATATGAAGTTATCCACGGTAACATCACAATTGGTAACGTCCAAGCCTTCTTCCAATATACCAACCAATTCTCACAACCAATCACCCAGATTGCTAACTTGTCTAGTACCATCCAACAAACTGTTGCTTCCGCGGAACGGATTTTTGAAGTCCTCGACGCCGAAGAAATGGATGATACTCCACAAACGATTGCGCCTGCAACGAGTGAGCCAGTGCCAAAGATTGAATTTAAGAACGTTGACTTTAGCTACGGCGATGAACCACTGATCCAAAACTTCAACTTGAAGGCACCGAAGAATCACATGGTTGCCATCGTTGGTCCAACTGGTTCTGGGAAGACAACGATCATTAACTTGCTGGAACGCTTCTACGAAATTCAAGGCGGTAACATTTACCTGGATGGGCAAGACACGCGGACGTTGACACACGATGACCTGCGTGAACATATCGGGATGGTGCTCCAGGATACCTGGTTGTTCACCGGTACGATCTACGACAACATCAAGTACGGTCGTGAAGATGCTACCGAAGAAGAGGTCTACGCAGCTGCCAAGATGGCCTATGCCGACAGCTTCATCCGTGAACTTCCAGACGGTTACGATACTGTCTTGAACGAATCTGCTTCTAATATTTCACAAGGACAACGCCAACTCCTAACGATTGCGCGGGCGTTCCTGGCTAACCCTGAAATTCTGATTTTGGATGAAGCCACTAGTTCCGTTGATACGCGGACTGAAGCTCTGATCCAATCAGCGATGAATGATTTGAAGAAGGATCGGACAAGCTTCGTGGTTGCACACCGTCTGTCAACCATCCGTAGCGCCGAACAAATTGTGGTGGTTAACCACGGTCAAATTATCGAAACCGGTAACCACGACGAATTGATGGCCCAAAACGGATTCTACGCGGACTTATACAACAGTCAGTTCCTCGGAAACCAAATCTAAAAAATAATGCTGTGGTAGAATAGACTTCTACGACAGCATTTTTGATTTAAGAAGGTCAGACGATGAAGAAATATTCACATACAATTGCACAGCTTGAATCGATGGTCGACACGGGCACCGTACCGGGGATCTCCTACCTGATTTTTGAGGGCGGGGAGGAAATTCGCCAGGTGCGCGGGCTGTCACAGACGCGGCCATTTCCAGAACATCTGGAGCCGGGGATGAAGTACGATTTGGCGTCACTGACGAAGGTGATCGGGACTGTTCCGGTGATCGCAATGCTGAAGCAAGAGGGCAAACTCGACCTTGATGATCCGGTCAAACAGTTCTTGCCAGAATTCTCTGACGACCGGCCCACGGTGCGTAACCTGCTGACCCATACTTCCGGGATCGCTGGCTACATTCCACACCGTGACGAACTGCCGGCGGATCAACTTAAGCAGGCCTTCTTGACCCAAATGTCAGTTAACTCCGCATTCAACCGCCAGATCCGTTACGCCGACGTCAACTACCTCTACCTCGGTTGGATTATCGAAGCAATCTGCGACAAGCCGGTCCAAGAGGTGATCACGGAGCGTGTATTGTGGCCACTGGGGATGGATGGTGCGACCTTTGCGCCTGACCCTGCTGATTGTGTTCCAACTGAGGTCCAATCCAAGCGGGGACTAATCCGTGGTACTGTGCACGATCCCAAGGCGTATATCCTGGGCGAGCACTGTGGCTGTGCGGGGATGTTTGCGACTCTCGACGATCTGGCTAAGTATTGCCACACGCTGATTGAAGACCGGCTCGGGGGATTATTGACGAAGGAGACGATTGACGAGTTTTTCTCTGACCAGACGCCGATACCTGGTGAACACAGCCGGTCACTTGGCTGGAAACTCCTCCATTCACGCGGCGACGCTCCGCATTACTTGATCAGCCACACGGGATTTACCGGCACCTGGCTGATTTTGGACCGTGAACGGGATGCGGGGATGGTTGTGCTGACGAATCGGGTTCACCCAACTGCCAAAAATCAGAAGTACCTGGATATGCGTGATGAGATTTTTGCAACCTACCTAAATGAACTCGAAAATTAATTTTTATTCATTTTGTGAAAATGCGAAATGGCTTAACCACGTGAATTGACAAATGAATCGACAATGATAAGATGATTATAAATGCAAAAAAATGTATAAATATGGAATGAGTATGAAGGGAGGCAAGTGAGATGGATCGTAAAAAACGACGTAATTACATTGTCCAACTGGTGAACGAAAACCGGATCGAGAAGCAAGATGAGATTTTGCAGATGCTAAATGAGGCGGGATATGAAACTACTCAAGCGACGGTCTCACGCGATGTTCGAATCATGAACATCGTCAAGGCGAGTGATGGCAACGGTCATACCTACTATGTCCAATTGCAACAGAAAAAATCACAAGACTTCGAGCGTTTATACCAAATGATTGAAAATAACGTGGTCGCAGTTGATCAGGTTCAATTCATGAACGTTGTGAAGACGGAGGCCAACTCCTCATACGCCACCATTTTAGCTGGAACCATCGATGAAATGGACTTGCCAACAGTGGTCGGGACAATCGCCGGTAATGACACAATGATCATTATTAGCAAGACGCCTGCTGACGCCCAAGCAGTTCGCGACATAATTAAAGAACACATGAGATAGAAAAATGCGATGCAGATTGGTTTCTGCACCGCATTTTTTAGAATGTAGGTTTGATTTTTAATGCCTCTTGTTCGCTGAAGTCAGCGTCAGGGTACTTGTTCTTCAGTGCCGTCAACAGGAGGTGTTTAGCAATTTCACCGTTTCTCGTCAGGATTGGTCCGTGGAAGTATGAGCAGTAAACTTCCTTGTAGATCGCACCTTCAGAACCATCGTCGCCGTTGTTACCGTGACCGGAGATGACCTTACCGAGTGGACGTTCGCCTTTTCCAAGGAATGTCCGACCGTTGTGGTTTTCAAAACCGTGGTATTCTTCGCCGGTTTGTTCGTTCTTGATTGTGATGTTACCGATGAACCGGTTGTTGTCCTGGCTCAGGGTGTAGTGGTCTAACAAGCCGAGTCCAGGGATCTTTTGTCCATTGGCGCCGATGTAGTAGTGACCGAGCAGTTGGTAACCACCACAGATGGCCAAGAGGGGCTTACCGTCTTCGATGAACTTGCGGAAGGCTTCCTTCTTGTTTGGCAGATCCTTAGAAACCACGTATTGTTCGTAGTCCTGTCCACCACCAAAGAGGGCGATGTCATAGGCGTCAGGGTCGAATCGGTCGTCAATACTGACAATTTCCGGTTCGACTGTGGCGTCCATTTGCTTTGCGTAGTATTGCAGGGCGATGATGTTACCGACGTCACTGTACGTGTTCAACAAATTCCCATATAAGTGGGCGAGCTTGAGTTGGTACTTAGCCATTAGTCCATACCTCCCTTGATGTAGTTCTTTTCTGCCAAGAGCTTGCGGACTTGGAGAACCGCCGTATAGGTTGCGAGAAGGTAGACGCGCTTGGTAGGCAGGTCCTTGATCTTTTCGACAACCTTTTCCAGACTTGGTTCTTCCCATAAGTCATCAATACCGGCCATGGTCAGACGGGTGGAAATATCCTTGTAGCGTTCACCACCAGTGAAGTATTGACGAACATCATTGTGAGTGAACTGTTCAAAGTCACCGTCCCAAATCCAGGAAGTGTCGATCCCGTCAGCGTAATTTGCGTTGAGGAGGAATCCAAGACTGAATGGTTCCTTGTCAGTAGCAATCATATCAAGTACTTGGTTGAGTCCAACCGGGTTCTTAACCAGGATCATGGTAACTTGCTTGCCGTCGATATCGATCACTTCTTGGCGACCAAAAACCCGTTCATCATTTTCAAAGGCCTTCTTGATGTCTTCCGGCGCAATGTCGAAGTGGCGACCGAGTGAGTAGGCTGCCAGGGCGTTGTAGATGTTGTAAGTACCACCAACGCCGATTGTGAATTCGTGACCGTCAATCTCAAAGGTTGATGAGGTTGGAGTTTGTTCGACAATCTTCGTTACTGCATGGGTCAATTCAGGGCGGTGGAATCCACAGTTTGGACAGAAGTAGTCACCCAGTCCCGCGTAGGTCCGCATGTGGTACTTGAGAATGTGTTGGCACTTGGGACAGAGTAGTCCGTCAGTGTTAGCAGGAGCGTCAAACGCAGGCAGGTGTTCGTGATCGAATCCGTAGTAGACAATTGGGTTTGGCAGGTCTTCAGTGTTGAAGAGTTGTGAATCACCATTTGCGATGATAGTTGCTTCTGGTGCCAACCGCACGCCGTCAAGGATCTTCTTGTAGGTCGTGTAAATTTCACCATAACGATCCATCTGGTCTCTGAAGATGTTCGTGAAGACAAATGCGACTGGCTTGATGTACTTAGCCACCTTTACCACGTTTGCTTCGTCGACTTCCAGTACCGCTAAGCCCTTCTTGTTAGGACGTGGGGCGGTGATCATGGTCGTAACAATCCCTTGTTCCATATTAGAACCGGTGGGGTTGGTGAGGACGTGGTCGAACTTTCTTTGCATCACGCGTACGCTCAATGCGGTTGTCAAGGTCTTCCCGTTCGTACCCGTTACGATTACCAGGTCGTATTTTTTACTAAATGATTTTAAGATTTCGGGGTCGATTGCAAGTGCAAGCTTACCCGGCAGCGAACTACCACCCTTGAAGAAACGGTGGAGGAACCAGTAGCTAGACCGGCCGAGTGTACCGGCAACTGAACTACGAATTGACATGTCACTGACTCCTTTCATGTCACAATATAAATATCACCTAATTCTACACTTTTAGTTAGAAAAATCCAAATGAATCGTATAGAATGGAGGGCGGTGAACTGGACTATTTAAAAGAACGGTTCTTTCCGATATAATATTATTACTATGACGAAAAAAAAGGAGCAATCACAATTGGCACAGTTATTTTTCAAATATGGTGCGATGAACTCGGGTAAGTCGATTGACATCCTCAAGGTAGCGCATAACTACGAGGAACAGGGCAAGCCCGTTGTTTTAATGACCAGTGGAGTTGATACCCGTTCTGGCCAAGGGGTGATTGCTAGTCGGATCGGACTCTCACGTAAGGTGCAGCCAATTATGGAAGACACCGATGTTTACGAATACGTCAAAAACATCGACCACAAAGTCTACTGTGTCTTGATTGACGAGTCCCAATTCCTCCAAAAGCGGCATGTTTTACAACTGATCAAGATCGTTGACGAACTCAACATTCCGGTCATGGCATTTGGACTGAAGAACGACTTTCGAAACGAGTTGTTCGAGGGTTCCAAGTACCTGTTGATCTATGCCGACAAGATCGAGGAAATGAAGACAATCTGCTGGTTCTGTCCACACAAGGCGACGATGAACTTACGGATTCACGATGGCAAGCCGGTTTACGATGGCGAACAGATCCAAATCGGGGGCAACGAGTCATACTACCCCGTCTGTCGTAATCACTACTTCCATCCACAATTAGAAGAGCAAGAGGAGAATAAATAATGGAAATTTCAGAAATCTTTGACAAGCTTCAAGCCGTGGCTGATCGTTACGAAGAATTAAGTGAATTGATCAGTGACCCAGAAGTTATCGCAGATTCCCAACGTTTCATGAAGCTTTCAAAAGAAGAAGGGAACTTGCGTGAAACTGTAGAAAAGTACAACGAATACAAGGACGTTACCTCCACCATTAAGGACGACGAAGAGATGCTTCGTGAATCCGATGATCCTGATTTGACGGCGATGACCAAGGATGAATTGTCCGAATTAAAGGACCGCAAAGAAACCTTGGAAAAGGAATTGGAAGTTCTCCTGATCCCTAAAGACCCTAACGACGACAAGAACATCATCATGGAAATCCGTGGGGCTGCCGGTGGTGACGAAGCGAGTCTGTTCGCTGCTGACCTGTACAATATGTACCTCCGTTATGCTGAAAACCAAGGATGGAAGGTTGAAGTTGTTGACCGGACTGAAACTGAAGTCGGTGGGTTCAAGGAAATCGCACTGATGATCACCGGTGACAATGTTTACTCTAAGCTGAAGTTTGAAAACGGTGCGCACCGTGTTCAACGTGTCCCAGTGACTGAATCAGCTGGTCGTGTTCACACTTCTACCGCGACTGTTGGTGTAATGCCAGAAGCCGAAGACGTTGACGTGGACATCGATCCAAAAGACATCCGGACTGACGTTTACCGTGCATCCGGTGCCGGTGGTCAGCACGTTAACAAGACTTCCTCAGCCGTTCGTATGACCCACTTGCCTACTGGGATTGTTGTTGCAATGCAAGACGAACGTTCCCAACAACAAAACCGTGCTAAGGCCATGCGGATCTTGAAGTCACGTGTTTACGACTACTACCAACAACAAGAACAAAATGCTTACGATGAACAACGGAAGAACGCCATTGGTACTGGTGACCGTTCAGAACGGATCCGTACCTACAACTTCCCACAAAACCGGGTTACCGACCACCGTATCGGCCTGACTTTGAACAAGTTGGACAAGATCATTTCTGGTGACTTGGACGAAGTGATCGAAGCATTGATCGTGGCTGACCAAACCCAAAAGTTGGAGCAATTACGTAATGAATAACTCATGGACATATTTTGATGCCCAACGGTGGGCGGGGGAAGCACTGGCTGACAGTGAGATTGATCCCTACTCACCACAATTCTTGCTCCAACAACGTCATGACTGGGACGAAACGCACTTGATCTTGCACAACCGCGACTTGATGCCAGCTGACGAACAAGCCTGGTTCAAGGATGCGATTGAGCAGTTACTGGCCCACGTTCCGGCACAATACATCGTCGGCAAGGCCACCTTTTACGGCCGTCCGTTCAAGGTAACGACCGACGTTTTGATTCCCGAACCGGAGACGGAAGAGCTCGTCGACTGGGTCCTGTCCGAATTTGACGACCACCCAATGAACGTCCTGGACCTTGGCACCGGGAGTGGGGTGATCGGGACCACTCTTGCCCTCGAACGCCCACGCTGGTCCGTGACTTTGAGTGACATTTCTGCACCCGCCTGTGATTTGGCCCGAGAAAATGCCCAACAGAACGGCGCTCGTCTTTCCGTGGTGCAAAGCGACTTGTTCGATAGACTGGACGGTAAGTTTGACCTAATCGTCACCAATCCGCCATACATCGACCCAGATGATAAGGACGAGATGGATCAGTCGGTCATAGAAAACTACCCCGAGATTGCGCTGTATGCAGACGAACACGGGTTAGGATTCTACCACCGTCTGTTTGACCAAGCTCCAGAAGCGCTTAACGCCGGCGGTCAGATCTTCGGTGAAACTGGTCATGACCAGGAAAACAGCATTCAAGAATTATTAAAACAGTGCCAACCACAAGCAGAAATTGCAGTTCGACACGATGTCGCAGGTAAGATGCGGATGATTCGAGCATGGAATTTCACCCGCTAGAAAGGTAATAGATAATGGATACTAAAATTTATCAGTTAAATCAAATTGATGAAGCGGCGGCCGCTATCAAGCGCGGAGAATTAGTTTCCTTTCCTACCGAAACCGTCTACGGATTAGGTGCAGATGCGACGAACGAAACAGCGGTCAAGAATGTATACTTGGCCAAGGGACGCCCAAGTGACAACCCGCTGATCGTTCACGTCAACTCTGTATCAATGGTAGAAAAGTACGCTGCTGAGATTCCTGACAACGCACGGAAGTTAATGAAGGCATTCTGGCCAGGATCATTGACGATTATCCTCAATATCAAGCCGGGAGTGCTCTCTAAGACCGTTACTGGTGGACTCTCCACCGTGGCCTTCCGTTTTCCTGATTGTCAACCAACCCTTGATTTGATCGCGAAGGCGGGCGTGCCAATGGTTGGACCATCCGCTAACACTTCCGGAAAGCCCAGCCCAACGACCGCTCAACACGTTTACCACGACTTGAATGGTAAGATCGCCGGGATTTTGGATAACGGTCCATCCCGTGTCGGTGTCGAATCAACTGTCATTGACATGTCTACCGATACGCCAGTGATTCTGCGTCCGGGTGCGGTTACCAAGCATGATATCGAAGGTGTGATTGGTTCCATCGACCTCAATCATCATAAGGTCGGCAAGAACGAAACCCCTAAGGCACCGGGGATGAAGTATAAGCACTACGCCCCAAGCTCACAGGTCTACATTGTCGACGAGGGGACAGACTGGAAACAAGTGGTTAAGTGGATTGAAGCCCAACCATTTGATGTTGGTATCATGGCGGAAACCAAGATCTTGCAAAGTCTGAGTATGCCAACGAACGCGGTCCAATTTTCACTCGGGGATGGCGTGGCAGATGCAAGTGCACGCTTGTTTGATGGCTTACGTGAATTCGATGACGAACACAACGTTAAGGCAATCATGTCACAAGCATTCCCAGCAGTTGATCTCGGTGGTGCATACATGAACCGACTTAACAAATCAGCCGGTGGAATGCACTTTAGTCTAGACCAAAAAAATTAATTATAAAAATTAGGTGAGAAGCTAACAACTTCTCATTTTTTTTGGTATGATAGTGAAGAAATTCAAAGGAGTGTTTTATATAATGGGCAAGTTTGAAGTTATGGATCACCCTCTGATCCAACACAAGTTAACGATGATTCGCAAAAAGAAAGTTGGTACTAAGGCTTTCCGCGAAACTGTGAAGGAAATTTCAACTTTGATGGCATATGAAGTTGCACGCGACATGCCATTACAAGATGTAGAAATTGAAACTCCAATCGCAAAGACTACTAAGAAGGAATTGGCTGGTAAGAAGGTTGCCATCGTTCCTATCTTACGTGCCGGACTTGGTATGGTTGATGGTATGACTGAATTGATTCCAGCAGCCAAGATCGGATTCATCGGTATGTACCGTGATGAAGAAACTCTGAAGCCACATGAATATTTCGTAAAGCTTCCTAATGACATTTCCGAACGTCAATTATTTATCGTTGACCCAATGCTTGCTACTGGTGGTTCAGCTATCATGGCGATCGAAGCCTTGAAGAAGCGTGGATGCCAAGAAAAGAACATGAAATTTGCCTGCTTAGTTGCAGCTCCAGAAGGTGTAAAGGCAGTTCGTGAAGCTTACCCAGACGTTGACATCTACGCAGCCGGCTTAGATGATCACCTCAACGAAGACGGATACATCGTGCCAGGTCTCGGTGATGCTGGTGACCGTCTCTTCGGTACTAAGTAATTTATAGCAATCGTTACAATTGTTTTAAGCTTTGTAGCGATTGCTTTTTTTGTGCCCACATCTCGTTACAATTGAATGGTTAATCTATTTAGGGAGATGCCAAGATGCAAAGTAGATATTGGTCACGGCGCCGTAAGTGGTTGGCTGTGGTATTGGTAGTTATTGGGGTAGTTGCCATGGCTTTCACTGCCAATAACCAACAACTGTACGAGCGTCCCATTGCACGAGTAGAGGCGGTTCACTCAGGCGCGGTGCAAAAGACGACGGATCAATTTCAAAACGTCGATCACCAACGCCAACAAACTCTGAAGGTCCGTCTGCTCAACACCGAGTACCGGGGACAAACTTTTTCGCTTTCAAATACCTACAGTGATTCACAGCCGATGGATCAGAAGTTTCACCGCGGAGACCAGATCTTTTTGACGCAACTCAAGAAGTCACACGGCCAGTTCAGCGCCAACATCTCCGGTTATAAGCGGGACACTGTGGTCGTATTTATGCTTTGGCTGCTGTCGTTTATGCTGATCATGATGATGGGGAAGGCGGGGAGCCTCGCGCTGATCTCAGTTGTCATCAACACGATCCTCTTCATCTTAGCAATCTCGATCGACCTGAAGAACAACGGTGAGCACGTTATGGCAATTTTCGTCACACTGGCGATAATTTTCACCGGGGTGAGCCTGCTCCTGATCCTCGGACCGACGAAGAAAATGCTGGCGACCTTTGCCTCAACAGTACTGGGGACCTTTGCGGCATTGGGTGTGAGCCTGATTGTGTTTTCGCTCACGCATGAACGCGGGGTCTACTACGAATCGATGCAGTATGTGACCCAGGTGCCACGTCCGCTCTTCCTCGCTGAAACGCTACTTGGATCCCTTGGGGCGGTGATGGACGAGTCGACCGACATCATCTCGACTTTATTCGAACTCAAGACTTTGAATCCGGAAGTTACCAGCAAGGAACTCTTTATTTCCGGAAAAAATGTCGGTAAGTCGATAATGGGACCACTGGTTAACGTATTGTTCCTGATCTTTATGGCCGACACCTTCACCAGTAGTCTCTTGTACCTGAAAAACGGCAATTCGTGGGGATACACCTTTGCGATGAACATGAGTCTTGGGACGGTACAAAGCCTGGTCAGCGGGATTGGGATTGTGTTAGCAGTTCCGTTAGTTAGTGCGTTTGGCGCAATGTTATTAGGGAGGCGAGAAAAATGAGCACGATTACTGCACTGGGATTGGTCTTGTTGCTACTGATGGTGCTTGTCGGTGGTAAGCAGGGCTGGTCTGCTTTTGTGAGCCTACTCTTGAACTTCGGCTTTCTCTACTTCGCGATTGTCTTGATTGCTTTTCACGTGCCACCGCTCTTTGTGACCGCCGTGACCGGGGTTGTGATTTTGGCGATCACGATTTTCATGGGTGAAGATGACCTTCGTACTACCGTGACTGCATTTTACGCCTCGTTAATCGTGACGGCCGTGCTGGTTGCGCTGATCTTTTTCATCGAGCACTGGGCGATGGTCCAAGGGTTCGGGACGGAAGACAGTGATGACTTGGAGGGGATGTCGATTCTGATCGGGATTTCCTACTTCAAGGTCTTGATCACCGCAACGACTTTGAGTACTCTGGGGGCAATTGCAGAAGCTTCGATGGCGGTATCGGCCGGCCTGACGGAAATTTTGACTAAGCATCCCGACGTCGAAAATCGTCAACTGATGACCAGCGGAATGTCGATCGGTCACCAGATTATTGGAACGACACTGAATACCTTGTTCTTCGGATTCTTCGGTGGATTTTTGGCACTTTTCATCTGGTTCGCCGGATTGCACTACTCTTTGGGGACAATCATGAACAACAAGATTTTTGTGTCAGAAATGATTGATATTATGATCTCGTTCGTGGGAGTTCTACTCGCTGTGCCAACAACGGCCTGGATGATGACAAAACGACGTAACAAAGTCATTTCGACAAAAGAATAATTATTAAGAGCGTTGACTGAATTTGCAAATTTATGCAGTCAGAAACGCTCTCTTTTTATTTAAAAAGTGATAAGCAAGTAGGTGAAGAATTCAATACTATCAATGGATGAAGAAGACATTATTTGAAAAATGTGTTTTGAAATTTCTTTCAAAAAATGATATATTAACCTTCGTAACTTGGTGATTTTTCGTTATTTGAGACGTATTCCAATTTACAGCCAAATTATTGTTATAAGGAAAGAGGTGAAATATGAATGGGCGGTGATGCTTTGACTTTTAAGCTTTTCGGGCTCACGTTCAATACTACGAACATTGTCTCTGGCTTGATCATCTACGCAATTGTCTTCTTTACTCTTTACGGGATGTCACGCAAGATTCAAATGAAGCCGACTGGTGCACAAAACGTACTGGAATGGCTGATCGACTTTACGAACGGGATTGTCCGGAGTCAGATGCCGGCATCAGAACGTGGACATTACAGTTTCTTTGCCTTCGTTCTCTTTGTCTTCATCTTCTTCGCTAACCAATTTGGTTTACTGTTCCAATTGCACTGGAATGGGGCCGAAGTGCTTAGAAGTCCCACGGCAGATCCAGTCGTTACGTTGACATTATCTTTGATGGTCATGATGCTGGCACACTTTGCTGGTGTAGCTGAGAACGGCCTTGGTGGTTACTTGAAAGGGTACATCAAGCCATTTACTTTGATGCTTCCAATCAATATCATCGAAGACTTTGCTAACTTCTTAACGTTAGGTCTCCGTATTTTTGGTAACATTTTTGCTGGTGAACTGTTGATGAGTTTGATTGCTAACATGGCATTCTCACATGGTGTATTAACAATCATTCCAGGATTGCTTCTGGAACTTGCATGGCAAGGATTCTCAATCTTCATCGGTTCTATCCAAGCATATGTATTTGTAACATTAACGACAGTTTATATTTCTCGGAAGGTTTCCGAATAATAATCTCTAAGGAGGAATTTTAAAATGGCATTAGGAGCAATTGCTGCAGGTCTCGCAGCTATGGGTGCTGCTATCGGTGGTGGTATCGGTGATGGTATCTTAATTGGACACACAGTTGACAGTATTGCACGTCAACCAGAATTACAAGGTCGTTTACAAGCAACAATGTTTATCGGTGTTGGTTTGATCGAAGCCATGCCTATCATTGCTATCGTTATCGGCTTCCTTGTTATGAACAAGTAATTTCAATTTCGTTATTTATTTTTAGACAAGGAGGTGTCAATAGATGTTTGTGAACAATGTGTTAGCTGAATCAAACAGTTTATACATTGGCGACTTGCTTTTCTACATCGTCACCTTCATTATCTTGATGGTTCTGGTCAAGCACTTTGCTTGGGGTCCAGTTACTGACATGATGAAGAAACGGGCTGACCAAATTGCCAACGATATCGACAATGCTGCCAAGTCCCGTGAAGAAGCAGAAAAGATGGCTGCTAAGCGTGAAGCTGAACTGCAAAATTCACGTCAAGAGGCTGCTGACATCGTAAGTAATGCGAAGAAGTCAGCCGAAACACAACGAGCACAAATCGTTGAAGCAGCACAAAATGATGCTCAAGCGCTAAAGCAACAAGCACAAAAAGATGCTGACCAAGCTCGGCGCGATGCTTTAAATGGTGCTAAGGATGACGTTGCAAACTTATCTATTGAGATTGCTTCCAAGCTCATCCAAAAAGAATTAAAGGCAGACGGTCAAAAGGAATTGATCGACTCCTACATTGAAGGGTTGGTAGATCATGAGTCTTGATAAAATGACAGTCGCTCGTCGTTACGCACGGGCACTGTTCGAATTGGTCGATGATAACAACACTCTCGATCAAACTTATCAAGAATTGATTGCTTTACGCCAAGTCTTTGAGGACAACGAAGGATTGGAATCTGCACTTGCAGGTGTCCAAATGACCTTCGATGATAAAAAAGCTGTGATTAACAACTTACAAACGGGAGCATCCCAATACGTGGTTAATTTAATCCAAATGCTTTTTGATTACGGCCGCATGGATTGTATGGTCGCAATTATTGATGAGTTTGAACGGCGGTACGACATCGCAAACAAGCGCATGCATGCCGACGTTGTTACAGCGATCCAACTCGATAAACAACAAAAGGACCAACTCTCAGCAAACTTAGCTAAGCGCTTTGGTGCAAACGAGGTTGTTTTAAACGAGACAGTTGATCCTGAGATTTTAGGTGGGGTTATCGTTCATGCTGATCACAAGACGCTTGATGGTAGCCTCAGCTCAAAGATTAAGCAAATTCGTCGTTTACTAGTTAGATAATTTTGAACTATTGTTAAAAGAGGTGAGACCTTTATGAGCATTAAAACTGAGGAAATCAGTTCACTCATCAAGAAACAACTTGCCAACTACCAAAGCCAAGTTTCAGTAGAAGAAACTGGTACGGTTACTTACGTTGGTGATGGTGTTGCTCTTGCTGATGGCTTGGAAAACGCCATGGCGGGTGAGTTGCTCGAATTTAGCAACGGTGTTTACGGGATGGCCCAAAACCTCGAAAGTAACGATGTTGGTATCGTTATTTTGGGTGATTTTGACGGCATTCGCGAAGGTGACACTGTTAAACGGACGGGTCGAATCATGGAAGTTCCCGTCGGAGAAGAATTACTCGGACGGGTTGTTGATCCATTAGGTCGTCCACTTGATGGCCTTGGTGAAATTGCAACTACCAAGTCCCGTCCTATTGAACGTAAAGCTCCTGGTGTTATGGAGCGGAAGAGTGTTAGCGAACCTCTTCAAACTGGTATTAAGGTTATTGATGCCTTAGTTCCAATTGGTCGTGGTCAACGTGAATTGATTATCGGTGACCGTAAGACTGGTAAGACCGCTATCGCTCTGGACACGATTATTAACCAAAAGGACCAAGATGTTATTTGTATCTACGTTGCTATCGGTCAAAAGGAATCAACCGTTAAGTCAAGTGTAGAAACATTACGTCGCTACGGTGCTTTGGATTACACTATCGTTGTTTCAGCTAGTGCTTCTAACCCAGCACCAATGCTTTACATCGCCCCATACGCCGGTGCTGCGATGGGTGAAGAATTCATGTTCAATGGCAAGAATGTTTTGATCGTGTACGATGACCTTTCAAAGCAAGCTGATGCCTACCGTGAACTTTCACTAATTCTTCGGCGCCCACCTGGCCGTGAAGCTTACCCTGGTGATATTTTCTATACTCACTCACGTTTGCTTGAACGGGCAGCACGTTTGTCAGATGATCTTGGCGGTGGTTCAATGACTGCCTTACCAATCATCCAAACTCAAGCGGGTGACGTTTCAGCATATATTCCAACTAACGTTATTTCCATTACCGATGGACAAATCTTCTTGGATTCTGACTCATTCTACGCTGGTCAACGTCCAGCCATTGACGCCGGTACTTCAGTTTCCCGTGTCGGTGGGGATGCACAAGTTAAGGCCATGAAGAAGGTTGCCGGTACTTTACGTTTGGATATCGCATCCTACAACGAATTGGCATCATTCGCCCAATTCGGTTCAGACTTGGATGAAGCTACCCAAGCTAAGTTGGCACGTGGTCAACGTACCATGGAAGTACTTAAGCAAGGCTTACACGCACCACAAAAAGTTTCCGAACAAGTTGTGACTCTGTTTGCCTTGTCCAAGGGCTTTATCGACAAGCTTCCATTGGATGATGTACAACGTTACGAAAGTGAATTAGCTGCTTACATGCACGCAAATCACCAAGACCTTTACGACGGTATCGAAAACACAGGTAAGTTGCCAGAAGGCGATGACCTGTTAAACGCTGTTGCTGAGTTTGGTAAGTCATTCCAAACTAGCGAAGACGCTGCTAAGTAATTTTGTATACTAGTCGAAAGGACGGTGAGATTTAGTGCCAGCTTCACTTGCTGCAGTTAAACATAAGATTGAATCTACGAAGAGTACTCGGCAGATCACTTCTGCCATGCAGATGGTTTCCACTGCAAAGCTGAATCAAATTCAACACCACACTCAAACCTACGAAGTCTACGCTGAGAAGGTTAAGCAAATGTTGGCTGATCTGGTTAAATCTCACAGTGCGACATCTGCTGCTTCTCAAGATGATGTTTACGCTGCACTATTTAAAAAGCGTCCAGTAAAAAAGACTGGAGTGCTTGTGATTACTTCAGACCGGGGACTTGTTGGTAGTTACAACTCCAACATCATTAAAGAAACCCTGGCTTTGATGGAAAAGCACAATTTGAACAAAGATAACACCGTATTTTTGACGGTTGGTAAGACCGGTACAGAGTTCTTCACTAAGCGTGGAATGAACGTCGTATATCAATACTCTGGTATCACTGACGTTCCTAAGTTTGGTGAAACTCTTCCGATCGTCCGCACTGCTGTTCAAATGTACAATGACCAAGTATTCGATGAAATGTACATGGTTTACAGCCACTACGTTAACCGGATTTCTTCAAAGGTCATTGCACATAATGTGTTGCCAATCACCGAACAATCAATGATCGATGACGAAGGCAAGGTTCCTGCTGCAAAGGAACAAGACGCATTAACAAACAGTGACGTAACTGATGCTCACGTTTCTGCTGAGTATGAGTTCGAACCATCAGATACGGAAATTGTTTCTGCATTGGTTGAACAATACGCAGAAAGCTTAATTTACGGAGCGCTTCTCGATGCTAAGACATCAGAACACTCCTCAAGTGCGAATGCCATGCGTTCCGCTTCGGATAATGCTAATGATATTATCTCAACGCTGGAACTGCAGTATAACCGAGCACGTCAAGCTGCTATCACCACCGAAATTACTGAAATTACCGGTGGTATGACAGCACAAGAATAATTTCTAACGTAGGAGGAAACAACATGAGTTCTGGTAAAGTTGTACAAGTTATCGGACCAGTTGTCGATGTTGAATTCCCCTTAGACGGTAAGCTTCCTCAAGTTAACGATGCTTTGAAGATTAAGGAAAGCGATGACAAGACTCTTACCACTGAAGTTGCCCTTGAATTGGGTGACGGTGTGGTACGTACGATTGCCATGGACGGTACTGATGGTCTTCAACGCGGTATGGAAGTTGAAAACACTGGTGCATCAATTAGTGTTCCAGTTGGTGACGATACTCTTGGTCGAGTATTTAACGTCTTAGGTGAAACAGTTGACAATGGACCGGAATTTGGACCTGAAGCAAAGCGGATGCCTATTCACCGTGATGCACCAAAGTACGACGAATTAAACAACAACACGGAAATTTTGGAAACTGGTATTAAGGTTATTGACCTTCTGGCTCCATATGTTCGTGGTGGTAAGATTGGTCTGTTCGGTGGTGCCGGTGTTGGTAAGACCGTTTTGATTCAAGAATTGATTCACAATATTGCCCAAGGTCACAATGGTATTTCTGTCTTCACAGGTGTCGGTGAACGTACCCGTGAAGGTAACGATATGTACTATGAAATGAAGGCCTCTGGGGTTCTCGAAAAGACAGCCATGGTTTACGGTCAAATGAACGAACCACCTGGCGCACGTATGCGTGTTGCCTTGACTGGTTTGACCATTGCCGAATACTTCCGTGATGTTAAGGGACAAGACGTTCTCTTGTTCATCGATAACATCTTCCGGTTTACTCAAGCCGGTTCAGAAGTTTCTGCCCTCTTGGGTCGTATTCCATCAGCCGTTGGTTACCAACCTACGCTGGCTACTGAAATGGGTCAATTGCAAGAACGGATCACTTCAACTAAGAAGGGTTCAATTACGTCTATCCAAGCCGTTTACGTTCCTGCCGATGACTACACCGACCCTGCTCCAGCTACAACGTTCGCACACTTGGATGCAACGACTAACCTGGAACGTCGGTTGACTCAAATTGGTATTTACCCAGCCGTGGATCCACTGGCTTCAACTTCAACTGCCCTTACTCCAGAAATTGTTGGTAAGGAACACTATGAAGTTGCTACGGAAGTTCAACACGTTCTTCAACGGTACCATGAATTGCAAGATATCATTTCTATCTTGGGTATGGATGAATTATCCGACGAAGAAAAGACGATCGTTGCACGTGCACGTCGTATCCAAAACTTCCTTTCACAAAGTTTCAGTGTTGCGGAACAATTTACTGGTACACCAGGTAAGTACGTTTCACTGAAGGATACAATCAAGGGCTTCAAGTCAATCCTTGATGGTGAACATGATGACCTTCCGGAAGAAGCATTCCGTTTGGTTGGTACTATCGAAGACGCAGTTGAAAAAGCAAATCAAATGAAGGCTGATTCTGACGCAGAAGCAGCACAATAGGAGGGATAATTTATGGCTGATACTACATTTAAAGTCACCATTATCACTCCAGATGGCACCGTCTACGATACTGACGAGGCTACCATGTTAATTCTCAAGACCGCTGGCGGTGAAATGGGTATCATGGCTAACCACGTGCCTGTTATTGCTTCACTTGATATTGACGTTGTCCGCGTTAAGCATAACGAAGGCGAAGATAACATCGCAGCCGTTCACGGTGGGGTCATGCAATTTGATGGCCACAACGCCTTGATCGCTGCCGATCGTTCTGAATTGCCTGAACGGATCGACGTTGAACGTGCTCAAAGTGCTAAGGAACGGTCTGAAAAGATGATTGAGGATGCTAAGGAAAGTCACAACTCTGACGACTTAGCTCGGGCGGAAGTCCACCTCAAGCGTGCGATCAACCGTTTGAATGCGGCACGGCTCGTTAAAAAATAGGTGAGTCATGAGCTGACTTACTAAAAGATCACAGATTATTCTGTGGTCTTTTTGTGTTTTAAAGTTATCGTTAAGCTTTGCCATAAGCGCCGACATTTCGCAGATCGTGTGATAAGATACTTGTTAGCTTAAAAATAAGAGGGCGATGAAATGCAAATGACAGGTGTCCACGCCTTGTTCGATATTGTTGTACAACTGATGTTTATCTGGCTGGCGTTTACCGCCATCCAGGGTTTTCATTTTGAACGATTTTTCCGGCAACCACCGCGGACTCTCCCGCTCGCAATCGTGATGATAGCGACTGCGGTTGGTTACCTTTGCGCCAGTTTCTTCTTGGGGATCCTCAACTCCATCAGCAACCTGACGTACTTGATTCGCTAGTAAGTGGAGGAAGATATGGATAAGATTATTATCAAGGGTGGCAATTCTTTACAGGGCCAGGTCAACGTCGACGGCTCAAAGAAAGCCACTTTAATTTTGCAGGCAGCTGCGGCGTTTAGCACCCAGGGGACAGTCACATTGGAAAATGTCCCAGCAGTTGCGGACATGAAGCTGATGAACCAACTCTTGGAGTCACTCAACATCAAGACCGCATATGGTGAAAAATCACGTCAACTCGTGCTCAATGCTAGTTTTGGCCTCGAATCTGAAATCGCAGCAGACTACCTCACACAGCTCCCGGACGCCTGGCTTTTGGCAATCCCAATCATGGTGCGGACCGGTCACGCTAGAGTTGCGCTCCCAGAAGATTACGATTTGAAAGAAATTGACATGACATTACGTGGCCTCGAGATCCTTGGTGCCCAGGTCAAACGCGACAAAGAGGCAATCGAGCTCAATAGTACTCACTTAGTCGGCACCCGTTTTCAGCTTAGTAATCCTAGTCTGATGACGACTTTGAACTTGATTTTGGCAGCCACCACAGCACAGGGTCTGACCACCATCGAAAATGCCTCTGCTGATCCAGAAGTCATCGAACTCGGTAACTTCCTCAACAAGATGGGTGCACAGGTCCACGGAGCAGGTACGACGACCATCCGCGTCCAGGGTGTCTCATTCATGCGGGGCGCACAACACACGGTGGTTCCTGACCGGATCGAGGCCGGCACGTGGATGGTGGCCTCTGCGATTACTAATGGTGACGTGATTGTTCATAATATTATTCCAGCACACAATGCGCCACTCATTACCGCGCTGACAGACATGGGTGCCACGATCATCAAGCAAGATAACGGACTGCGGGTATTGGGAACCTCTGTCTTGTTGCCAGCGGTCGTCCATTCGGGTGCACACTTCGGCTTGTCTCGTGACCTGGAAGCTCAGGTGGCGGCGCTGATGATGATTGCCAATGGTGTGAGCCGGATCGAGCATGATGACGAAAGTGGATTTGACTACCTTGAACAACTCCAGGTGCTCGACGGACAATTTAGCGTTGACGGCCAACAGGTAGAAATTTCAGGTCCAGCACCCCTGGTTGGACAGGAAGTGCAGGCGAGTGATTATCGGACAGCCCTAAGTCTAGTTTTAGCGGGGCTGGCTGCTAGTGGGATCACCCAGGTTAAAAATCCACACCACGTTGATGACGCTATTTTGGATTTTATTCCAAAGCTCCAAAAGCTCGGTGGCAAGGTCGATTTAATCCACTTGACCGATGACGTAAACGGTCCAGAATTAGCGATTGATGATGGAGAGTAAACTGTCAATTGTGGTATAATATCAACGTTATTAACTGAAAATTTTAAGTGATAATTTCACGTCTAAATAAATTTTGTCTAAAAGGAGATAAAGTCGCATGGCTAAAGATATCGGTATTGATTTAGGAACAGCTAACGTCCTGATTTACGTACAAGGAAGCGGAATCGTACTTAACGAACCTTCTGTTGTTGCGGTAGATACACAAACTAACAAGGTGCTTGCAGTTGGATCAGAAGCTTACCGGATGGTGGGTCGTACTCCAAGTAACATCCGCGCAATTCGTCCGCTGAAGAATGGTGTTATCTCTGACTTTGATGTGACCCAAGAAATGCTGACATACTTCATCGGTAAGCTGTCAGTTAAGGGCTTCATGTCCAAGCCAAACATCATGATCTGTGCACCAACTAACATCACAGAAATCGAACGCAAGGCCATTATCCAAGCCGCTGAACAAGCTGGTGGCGGCAAGGTTTACCTTGAATACGAACCAAAAGTCGCTGCAATTGGTGCCGGTCTGGATATCTTCAAGCCTCGCGGTAGCATGGTTATCGACATGGGTGGTGGTACTAGTGATATCGCCATTCTTTCACTGGGTGACATCGTATCTAGCCGTTCAATCCGCATGGCCGGTGACAAGATGAACGCCGACATCGCTGCTTGCATCAAGGAAAAGCACGGTTTGGTTATCGGTGACCACACTGCTGAAAGCGTCAAGATGGAAATTGGTACTGCACTTCAAACTGACAACCCTAAGGAAATGGATGTCCGTGGTCGTGACGTTGCTTCTGGTATGCCTAAGCAAATCACCATTAACGAAAATGAAGTGGAAGAAGCACTCCACGATACTTTAGAACAAATCGCAAACGCTACTGTGAACGTTCTCGAAACTATTCCACCTGAATTGGCTTCTGATATCATCGACCGTGGTATTATGCTGACTGGTGGTACTGCACTGCTCAACGGTATCGACCAATACTTCAGCTCCAAGTTGAAGGTTCCAGTTGTTGTTTCCGAAGACCCACTGGACAATGTTGCCAAGGGTGCCGGTGAAATGCTGGAACGGATGCAAAGTACTGATAACAAAGGGAAATAATGGTCCGCTTGTTATGTAAGCTAGTGATTTGGTACCAACGCAATATCTCAATAAAGCGCCAGTACCGGGCATGTCGCTACTATCCGTCATGCTCCGAGTACATGCTCCAATCCCTGCAGCGGTTTGGACTAAAGGGTGTCTTGTTAGGAATTGCGCGGATCTTGCGGTGTCATCCATTTGCAAAGGGTGGCATAGATCCCGTACCTGATCACTTTACATTTCATCGTCGGCACCAATAATAGGGTGAAAAAGTGTCAAAAAAAGATAAAAAAATCGAAGTAAACATCAAAGACATCGAACGTCAAAATCAACCTGTTCAGCAAGTCTTCATCGGCTCACGCTTGATCGGTGAAGTGGTCTCTAACAACGAACGCTTCAAGGCGATCTTAGTTGCTGACTCAAGTGAATTTAACGTCCGCTCACAAGAAGAAGGTTTAGAAATGATCCTTCAACAATACCACCTTCACCAAGGCTAGGTATTGCTAGTGAAATCTGGCGTAAAGGAGTAATGTAATGGCACGTTCGGAAAATGAACAAGAAAGTCGGATCGACTGGGGGATTATCTTCTGTGTCCTGATGCTGGCTTTGATCGGTCTGGCATCGATCTATGTTGCCGCTGAACACGACCAACAGCCTGTCAGCGTGATGCGGTCAGTAGTTACTCAATTGGCCTGGTACGTTGTTGGGACGATTCTTGTGATTGTTCTGATGCAGTTTGACTCGGAACAATTATGGAAGCTAGCGCCGATTGTGTACTGGCTCGGGATCTTCCTCATGTATGCCATCTTGGTATTCTATAGTCGATCGTATTACCTCAGCACTGGTGCGAAGAGTTGGTTCGCGATTGGGCCGTTTACCTTCCAGCCGTCTGAAATTATGAAACCTGCCTACATCCTGATGATGGGGCGGGTGATTACGACCCACAATAACCGCTACTCTGTCCACACAGTTGAATCTGACTGGCGGTTGATTGGGACCATGTTTCTCTGGTTATTCCCAGTACTGATTTCCCTGAAGTTCCAAAACGACTTTGGTACCGCTCTGGTATTCTGTGCGGTCTTTGCGGGGATGGTATTGGTATCTGGTGTAACTTGGCGAATCCTGGCTCCTGCTACAATTGGGGCTGTTGTGATCGGTGGTTCTGCACTGGCCATGGTTACAAGTTCGTTCGGTCGGTTTATCTTGGAACACATTGGATTCCAGGCTTACCAATTCGACCGTGTTGATACCTGGCTCAATCCGCAACAAGATACTACCAACCAGGGTTACCAGCTCTGGCAAAGTATCAAGGCGGTCGGTTCTGGTGGTATTACCGGGACCGGGTTTAACAATTCTAAGGTCTACGTTCCAGTCCGTGAGTCTGATATGATTTTCTCCGTCATCGGTGAAAACTTTGGATTTATCGGTGGGATCCTCTTGATTCTGATTTACCTCCTGTTGATCTACCTGATGATCCGCGTGACGTTCGATACCAAGAACGAATTCTACGCATACATCTCAACTGGGGTGATCATGATGATCCTCTTCCACGTCTTCGAAAATATCGGGATGAACATCGGAATCTTGCCACTGACCGGTATTCCTCTGCCATTCATTAGTGCCGGGGGTTCTTCTTTGGTCGGTAACCTGATCGGGATCGGTATGATAATGTCAATGCGTTATCACCACCATTCCTACATGTTCTCCAGCAATCGAGGGTTCAGATAATGACAGATGCATTTTGGACCAAGCAACTGCCTGACGGAACGACGCAGGTAGGAATCAATGAGGCGGGGGTGTCACGGATCGGCAAGTTGATATTTATCGACTTGCCAGCTATCGGTACTGTTTTGGAGTACGGTGGCAAATTTATTTCCGTCGAAGGATCTCAGATGGTGACAGACCTAGTTAGCCCAGTACAAGGTACGATTATTGCTGTAAACGAAAAAATGTCTACAAAACCAGCGCACGACAACGACTGGTTAGTGACTGTGAAATAGCTATGAGGATGGGAGCTCGACGCCCGTCCTCTTTTTTTTGCCGTATTGGTCAATAAGTTTTTTCATGTTATAATGAAGTTTCTAGGAATTCGGATAAATTAAAAAATCAAATAACATTTAAGGTGGTATTTACAATGACTAAGAAATTACGTGTTGCGCTCTTGTTCGGTGGTAACTCTTCAGAACATGATGTGTCTAAGCGTTCTGCCCACAACATTTACGACGCAATGGACAAGGATAAGTACGACGTGAGCTTATTCATGTTCACTAAGGATGGGATCCTTTTGAGCAACGAATACTCACAACGGATCTTTGACGGTGAAGCCGAAGCCGACGTTGTTAAGGAAGCCTACGACAACATGGATCTCGATCGTCCATTAGCGCCAATTATGGCCTTAAACGAAATGGAAGGAATCGACTTCTTCTACCCAGTTATTCACGGTAACCTCGGTGAAGACGGTACTGTTCAAGGTCTCTTCAAGCTCTTGAACAAGCCATACATCGGTTCCAACATCGCTGCTAGTGCAATGTCATTTGACAAGGATCTGACCAAGAAGATCTTAAACGAAGCCGGAATTCGTAACACCCCATACGTACTCCTGACTCCTGAAAACAAGGACGAATACTCTTGGGAACAAATCGAAGAAAAGCTCGGTAACTTGGTATTCATCAAACCTGCCAAGCAAGGCTCTTCAGTTGGTATCCACCGCGTTACCAACGCCGAAGAATACTCTGCAGCCTTAGAAGACGCCTTCAAGTACGACTTCAAGGTTCTGGCAGAAAAGGGCCTTGACCGTCCACAAGAAGTTGAAATTTCTATCTTAGGTAACGAACAACCAATCGCATCTAAGCTCGGTGCTGTCCGTGTTCCAGATAGTGATGCCTTCTACGACTACGAAAACAAGTTTGTCGACGCCAGTGGTGTAGTATTTGACCTTCCAGTGAAGTTACCAGACTACTTGACCGAAGAAATTACAGACATGGCCCTCAAGGCTTACAAGGCCTTAGACATGAAGGGACTTTCTCGGATCGACTTCTTAGTTGATTCCAACAACGTTCCATACTTGAGTGAACCTAACACATTGCCTGGTTTTACAAATATTAGTTTATATCCACAAATGTGGGAAGTCTCAGGAATCTCTTATCCAGATTTAATCGACCGTCTCATTAAATTAGGACTAGATGAGTACGAACGTAACTCAAAGATCAAATATGACTTCCGTGAATTAGGTACAGAACGCGTCGGCAAAAAGAATTATAACTAATTTCCTTTACAATATTTCGTTTTCCCGTTTATTAGATTAAGATGTGAGCGTTAAACACTTAATTTAATGAAAACTTTTATAAACTTATGAAAAACCTAGTGTCATTTATAATAAAAAGATATAATTATATACACACAAGAAATAAAAGTGGGGGGGGCGAAAGCAACCTATGAAACTCCGTGGTGATGTTTTAAAGCAAATTAGACGTAAGCGTGGTTTATCCCAGACTGCTCTTGCGGAAGGTATTTGTACTCAAGCAACAATTAGTCTGATGGAAAAACAAGATCGTTTGCCTAAGATGGATATCTTAACGGCGATCTGTGAACGTCTTAATATTCAAACTGAACGGATTGTAGAAAATGACGTTAGCGCCATTAACGACATTTTCAACCGCAGTATTGATGCTTTAACTAATCAAGAATTTGAAGAAGCGACTAGATTGATTTCACAGTTAAGCGTTAAGAACTTAGAATCAGACTTTGACAAGCAAAGATACTACTTCTTGCTTGGTATGGTCCAAATCGGTAATGGTGATATTGGCGATGCGATTTTCAATTTTGAACTTGTTCTGACCCAATTCTCAACATCAAGTGCTAATATCTACTTAGCTCTGACCACTGCTGGTATGGCTCTCGCATATCTCAGACGTAATGACAAGGAACGTGCGATGCGTCTTACAAACCGTGCTGTTCGCTTGATCAACAACAAGAACTTACTCGGTAGCTTACACCAATGGGCATTCATTAATTGCCAAATTTCTGAATTGTACTATGAATTAGGCGAACCGTTAAAGGCAATCGAAAGTGCAGAGCGTGGGGTTGAATTATGTCGTGAACGTGATTCAATGTTCATCCTTGACCAACTCTATTGGTACCTCGGCCGTGCTTACTTAGTTACTGGTAAGACTGCAGAAGCCAAGCAGTGCATGGAAATTGCCAAGAGCATTGCAATCGCTCGACATGGCAAAGTCAATGAACAAGCCATCGAAAAAGAATTAAAGAAGTTATCTCGCAATTAAGAATGAAGCATACTTCAGCTGGAGTATGCTTTTTGTTTTACCCAAATTTCCCGGATAACTGACTGATACGGATAAGCAAATCGGACTATTAGTTGAAAAGTATTTTATAATCATTCAAATAATAATTTTACTTGTAATATTCCTAAATATAATTAAAACAAATATATTGATTAGAATGATATTAAGTCTTATAATGCATTGTGAAAACAATTACAAATGTGAGGTGCATAGTAATGAAAGTTATAATTGTTGGTTGTACACACGCTGGGACGATTACTGCTACTCAAATTTTGCAAAATCATCCAGATACTGAAGTTGCTATTTACGAACGCAACGACAATGTTTCATTCTTGTCTTGTGGTATTGCCGTTTACTTGAGCGGTGAAGTGGGTGATCCAGATGCAATGTTCTACTCCAGTCCAGAACAACTTACTGAATTAGGTGCAGAAGTTCACATGCAACACAATGTGACTAACATCGATCCTAAGACGAAGACCATTACCGTTACTGACCTGGTAACTGGTGAAACTAAGACTGATCATTATGACAAGTTGGTTGACACTACTGGTTCCTGGCCAGTAATCCCTTCAATCGATGGTGTCGATGGACCACACGTTCACTTATGTAAGAATTACCAGCACGCTAAGGAATTATTCAAGGTCGCTGAGGAAGCAAAGAAGATTGTTGTTATCGGTGGTGGATACATCGGTGTTGAATTAGTTGAAGCCTACACTCGTCAAAACAAGGACGTAACTTTGATTGATGGTCAACCACGGATGCTTCACAAGTACTTTGACCAAGAATATACTGATCGGATTCAAAAGGAATTTGTTGACCGCGGAGCTCACTTTGCATTTGGTGAACGCGTCACTGCATTTGAAGACCACGACAACGGTGTTACTGTGAAGACTGACAAGGGTAGCTACGATGCTGATATTGCTGTTCTCTGTGTTGGTTTCCGTCCAAACACTGAATTGCTCAAGGGCAAGGTTGATATGCATGACAATGGCGCAATTATCACTAACGAATTCATGCAAACTTCTGACCCTGACATTTACGCTGCCGGTGACTCAGCTGCTGTTCACTACAACCCAACCGGTAAGGACGCATACATTCCGTTGGCTACTAACGCTATTCGCCAAGGTGTCATCGTTGCTACTAACCTCTTCGGTAACACCATGCGTGACATGGGTACCCAATCTAGTTCAGGATTAAACCTCTACGGGACTACCATGGTATCTTCCGGTTTGACTCTTGAAAACGCCAAGGAAGCCGGTATCGACGCCGCAGCAGTTACTGTTGAGGATAACTACCGTCCAGAATTCATGCCATCAACTACACCAGTATTGATGACTCTGGTTTGGGACAAGAAGACCCGTCAAATTATCGGTGGTCAATTCATGAGTAAGTATGACGTATCTCAATCTGCTAACATCATTTCGCTGTGCATCCAAGACAAGCACACGATCGACTACTTAGCATTTGTAGACATGTTGTTCCAACCAAGCTTCGACCGTCCATTCAACTACGTAAACATCCTGGCTCAAGCCGCTGTTAAGAAGCAAGCTGAATTGGATCAATAATTAGAGAAAGCATACTTCAATTTGGGGTATGCTTTTTTTCGGACAAAAATACCCCTCAGATCTGCTCTGGGGGGTATTGTATTAACGCTTGTATTGTTCGTTGTACTCGTACACTAGAGATGGCTCACGGCCTGTCCGGTGGTAGTCGTTAATGTTATTGATCGCATCCATGTCTTCTGCGGTTAATTCGAAGTCATAGATGTCGATGTTTTCCTTGATCCGGTTTTCGTGAACGGACTTTGGAATGAAGGAGACGTCACTTTGCAGGTGCCAGCGCAGGATGATTTGGGCAGGCGACTTGCCATACTTATCCGCGATTTCTTCCACGACCGGGTTGTCCAGCACTGCACCACGGCCCAGTGGACTCCATGCTTGGGTGACGATGCCGTGTTCTTGGTCAAACTCCAGTAGTGGTTGCCGTGAGAGGCGGGGATGACGTTCGACTTGGTTGACTACCGGCATTTCCTTCGCTTGGGTGGCTAAGTATTGCAGGTGAATGATGTCGTAATTGCTGACACCGATGGACTTAGTGAGCCCCATCTTCTTGATCTCTTCAAATGCTTCCCAGGTTTCAAAGAATTTACTTTGGATTGGCCAGTGCACCAGCAGGAGGTCGACGTAATCCAGTTGCAATTTTCTTAGTGATTCCTTCACTGAATCGATGGCAGATTGGTAACCCTGGTTTTCTTCCGCTACCTTGGTTGTCACGAAGATCGAGTCGCGGGGAACATTTAAGCTCGCAAGCGCAGCACCGACTTCCGCTTCGTTTTGGTACAACTGTGCGGTATCGAACAGGCGATAACCCATGTCGTACGCACAGTGAACCGCGCTCTCAGTCGTTGCGTCACCGGTGACCTTGTACAAACCGAAACCGGCGATTGGCATTTCATTTCCGTCGCGTAATTTTATCTTGTCAAATTTTGAAAACATGAGAACCTCCCGAAAATAAAAAAGCTTCATAAGTAGTTACAGACTACCATATGAAGCTTGGGTAAGTATAGAAATTACTTCTTCTTAGCTGGAATAACCTTGTTTTCGAGGTCAGTCCGAACAACCAATACGTCGCAGACAGCTGCACGGGTAACGTATTCGGTAACGGAACCGATCAAGATACGTTCAACAGCGTTCAGACCAGTAGCACCGATCATGATCAAGTCAGCGCCCATTTCTTGAGGTACATCGCGGGCGATAATCGTCTTTGGTGCACCGTATTCGATTGAGTAGCTGACGTTCTTAACGCCTTGACCCTTTGCGTATTCAACGTATTCATCAAGAGTCTTCTTAGCAGTATCTGTTACTTGTTCCACCATAGAAGTGTCGAAGCTAGAAATGTTTTGGAATGCACGAGTGTCGACAACGTGGAGAAGACGCAATTCAGAATCTTCACCGTTACGCTTTGCAACAGCTACGGCCTTCTTAAATGCCAATTCGGCTTCAGCTGAACCATCAACAGGAACTAAGATGTGTTTGTAAGTTTGTACCATAATAGTGCCTCCTTATTCTTTCTATGTATATTATACACTTTAGAATTATGTGTGGTAAATAGTCTAATGGTACTTTGCACGAAATTCGCTCGTGATAGAAAATGCCATTTGAGTTTCTAACACACAACCGATCACAACCATGATGACAATAAAGGCAATGATGTCGGTCCATGCGGCGATCACAGTGATAATGCCGACAACCGTCATGATGATTCCCCAGATCTTCAACTGGGTGGCCACAAACTTGCTTTCTGTAGGGTCAAAAATCATAAATGGTTTGTGAAGGTGGGTCAAGAAGAAGACACCTTCGAACAGGGCGATTAAGCCGAACAGTGTTACGAAAATTGCTAATAACATGATTCAAATCCTTTATAAAAAAATGGAAGGGCTGCTAATTAGCAACCCTTCGTCAAACTCCGTTAGTGCCGTTAATTATCATTCAGTGTTGACCTGCATGTAAAGACAGGTGGGGCACGATCGTTCAGTCTCCAACTACCAAGTGAGAAGGCATGTTGTATAAAAGAACTGGATGCTAGCCCCAATGTAAAAAGACTGTAAGGCAAACCTGCGATTAGACAACGCGTACACCACAGAATTTTCACTATTATCTTAGCATTGATTGGTCAAGCAAACAATAATTAAGGCTTCTTATTTTGCTTATTCAGTGACTGCTTTTGAGCCCGGCGCAGTGAGTAATATTGCTGACCCAGGGCAGATTCGAAGCGACCGTTTTGTTTTGGCTTGTAGTATTGTGCCCCAACGATCCGGTCAGGCAGGTACTGTTGGGCAACCCAGTCTTGAGGGAAGTCGTGTGGATACTGGTATTCGACACCGTGTCCCAGCTTGGCGGCACCCTTGTAATGCGCGTCCTTCAAGTGTTTTGGCACGTCGCCATATCCGCCCATCTTAACCTGGCTGAGCGCTTGGTCGATGGCTGTGATTCCGGAGTTGGATTTTGGTGACAAACATAATTCAATTACCGCATCAGCGAGTGGAATCCGTGCTTCAGGGAAGCCGAGTTGTTGCGCAGCTTGAACCGCGGTCACGGCACGCTGGGCAGCCGGCATGTTGGCCAGTCCGATATCCTCGTAGGCAATCACCATCAGTCGCCGTGCAATCGAGGTCAGGTCGCCGGCTTCAACTAACCGTGCGAGGTAGTGAAGGGCAGCGTCAACGTCAGAGCCCCGAATTGACTTTTGAAAGGCGGAGATAACGTCGTAGTGAGCGTCACCGTCCTTGTCAGCGGTCAGAGCCTTCTTTTGGACGCAATCCTCGATGACTTGCAGGGTCAGGTAAATCTTGCCGTCAGGACTTGGATCAGTAGACTTGGCGGCTAGCTCAAGACCATTCAGTGCACTCCGTAAGTCTCCGTTTGTCGCGCGAGCCAATTGTTCTTCGGCGTTGTCCTCTAAAACAATTGGCAACTTTCCGAGACCACGTTCCTTATCCGTGATCGCCCGTGCGATTGCTACCTTGATTTCATCAGTCGTCAAGGGGTAGACGGGGAAGATCTGTGTCCGGCTCCGGATGGCGGGGTTGATGCTGATGTATGGATTTTCCGTCGTCGCACCAATCAGGATGATCCGTCCACTTTCTAGGTGGGGCAACAGAAAGTCCTGCTTAGTCTTGTCCAGTCGGTGAATTTCATCGAGCAGGAGAATGACCGTGCCACTCATTTTGGCTTCTTCGGCGACAATCTGCAGGTCCTTTTTTGTATCGGTCGCTGCGTTTAATTTGCGGAAAGAGTACTTGGTCGAACCGGCAATCGCACTGGCAATACTGGTTTTACCAGTGCCAGGTGGTCCGTATAAGATCATCGACGACAGCATCTTTGCCTTGACCATTCTGGCGATGATCTTGCCAGTGCCGACAAGGTGTTGCTGACCGACGACTTCTTCCAGATTTTGTGGACGCATCCGGTAAGCGAGTGGTTCCATTAATGTCCCTCCTTGTGAAATAATCGGTGGAAGAATCCGTGATGTTCTTCCGTGTCTTCAGGCTGTGACGGATTTTCTTGCAGATCCGCATACCGCTTTTCAACGTTAACGGGTGTTTGGTAGACCGCCGTCTTATTTGCGATCACGACTGCCAGTGAATCTGGGTCCGTCTTGTAGTCCGGCTCGTTTTTTAAGGTAAAGGTCGCGCCAGCTTGTACTGCAGCCTGGATATATGGGTGAATTTGATCGTGGGGAAGGTTGCCGTTGATGAAAACCAGCGTTCCGATCTTCTTAGCTAGCTCGGCGGTCACAGCAGGCGTCCAATCACGCTCTTGCAACTGCGCCACGCTGATCGTCAGGCAGACCCGTTCCCGAAATGTACCGAGGTATTTGCGTTGCTCATCCGGTTTGATCTTTGGTGTCCCGTAAACGCCATTATCGATCCGTCGTTCCACTGCTGATTTATTTTCTTCAGGCAATTGCAATTCCTCCTTAAAATTAATACCATTTCATTGTAACATTAGTAAGTACAAAATTTCTCGTAGAAAGGAGGTATGTAGCGATGCAAATTATTATTGCGCCCGCACGGAAAATGCAAGTGGATACAGACTCATTTCCATACCATGACTTGCCACGATTCATCGACCAGACAGAGCAGATCGTTTCATGGATGAAAGGGCTGCGTTATGCTGAGTTGCGTGAGGTGTGGGGAAATTGTAGTCGGAATATCGCTGACAAGCAGTTTCAGATCATCAAGGAAATGGATCTGAGAAAGAACCTTACTCCAGCAATCATCGCTTTTGTCGGCCTCCAATACCAACACATGGCTCCTGACGTCCTCTCCGATGCTGGCCTGGAATACATCAGCAAGAACTTGTGGATTCTCTCTGGCTTTTACGGCGTCCTGCGCCCATTTGATGGCATTGTGAGATATCGACTGGGGATGGGTGACGATGCACGCGTCAATAAGACCAAGAATCTGTACGAATTTTGGGGCCGTCAGCTGGCTGATGAAATTTTTAAGGATGATGACCTGGTATTAGACTTGGCATCAAAAGAATATTCTGACGCTATCAAGCCTTACTTAACTGGTAACCAGCGTATGGTCAAGTGCTTGTTTGGCCAGATCATAGACGGCAAGATCAAGCAAAATGGTGCCAAAGCCAAGATGGCCCGTGGTACTATGGTTCGTTACCTTGCCGAAAATAACATTTCAAACATTGAAGACATCAAGAAATTCGACATTGGAGGATACAAATTCGTACCGGAATTCTCAAGCGAAGACGTTCTGGCATTTGCCAAGGATGAATAAATAAAAAAGCCTCACGACGATCGTGGGGCTTTTTTTGAAAGTTGGGACACCAAACCAGTTTTGGGTAAAATGGCACTACACTTTCTGGCATTGGTTTTCACCAATACCAGAAAGTGTAGTGCCAAAAAAAGGGCTCGCAAGGTGCGAGTCCTTTTTGCATAGTAATAAAAAATATTACTTGTTGTAGAATTCAACGATCAAGGCTTCGTCGATTTCAGCATCCATGTCTTCACGAGCAGGGATACGGTTCAACTTACCTTCAAGCTTATCAGCGTCGAAGTCAACGTATGATGGACGAGCAACAACGGCTTCTACAGCGTTCTTGATGATGTCCAGGTTCTTTGACTTGTCACGAACTGAGATAACTTGGTCAACACTAACTTCGTATGAAGGGATGTCAACGCGCTTGCCATCAACAGTGATGTGACCGTGGTTAACCAATTGACGAGCTTGACGACGAGTAGTAGCCAAACCTAAACGGTAAACCATGTTGTCAAGACGACGTTCAAGCAAGGCCATGAAGTTGGCACCGTGAGTACCTTCCTTGATCTTGCCGGCACGAACGAAGAGGTTTGAGAATTGACGTTCAGTCATACCGTACATGAAACGCAACTTTTGCTTTTCGCGAAGTTGAGTACCATATTCAGAAAGCTTACCGCGACGGTCACGACCATGATCACCGGGAGCGTATGGACGACGTGCTAATTCCTTACCAGTACCTGAAAGTGAAACACCAAGACGACGTGATAAACGCCAGCTTGGACCAGTATAACGAGACATAAATGAATTCCTCCAATAATTTTCTTGGAGTAAAATAATCCGATGTGAGATTGACATTCGTGCAGGCTGATTTGAATCGTTCACCCTTGCAGCTGGGTTACTAGAAACACCATATGCGGCATCAGTCTGTTGACGAGCTTGTCTCTCACTGCTGCATTATTTTACACAAGGACTAGGTTAACATGTTTTGCGTGTGTTAGTCAATTGTTTTCACTACAATCGCAGCGACTTCTTCTAAAGCTTTGACAAGTTCAGGGGTGAAACGATCGAGTACGGGAGCGTCGAGGTCAAATACACCGAACAATTCGCCATTTTCTTTGACCATTGGCACTACTAATTCTGATTTGGCACTGGCATCGCAGGCAATGTAACCAGGAAACTCGGTGACGTCTTTGACAACCAATGTCTTGCGTTCTTTTGCAGCTACACCGCAGACACCCTTGCCAAGCGGAATATGCATGCAGGCAACTTGTCCTTGGAAGGGTCCGAGGTACAATTCGTCGAGCTCGGGATCATAAAGGTAGAAACCGACCCAATTCAAGTCGCTGACCAGCTGATTTACCAGTGCGCTTGCGTTTGACAGGTTTGCTATCATCTTGTGTTCTCCCTCAAGAAGTGCGGTTAATTGTTCGCCAATTAATTGATAGTTGTCCATAAAATTGCGCTCCTTTACTAATAATCGCCAGCAAGTGCTTTTGACTATGTTATAATTTATTTTAGAATTTTATGTCGATTGGCAATTACTGTCAATTGATTAAATGCTTAGGTGGGGTAAAGTATGTTTCAAATTTTAATTGCAGTCCTTGTTGTTGTTTTGGTAATCTTATTTGCCATTGTGTGGTTCCAACGTGTGGCCGCAAAACGGATCAATGAATTAGACCTGGTTTACCAAGAATTGACAAATAAGAAAGTCAAAGAACAATTAGATGAAGCTGGCAAGATGACGCTGATCGGTGACTCACGCGATGAGCTCAAGGACTTAAATGATAAGTACGAAAAGAAGCTCAAGCCATTGATGGACCAATTAGATGGCACCGGTGATGAATTGATGGCAAAGGTCAAGACGTCAAAGCTTCTTACTATTAATTCTGCAATTACCGAATACCACGGTTCGTTAGCTCAAGCACAAGACCTGACTAACAGCATCCAACGTTCGGTTCAAAGACTTCAAGACCAAGAAAAGAAGCACGAACAAGCCGTTAACCAAATCCAAAAGCGTTACGACCACTTCCGCCAAAGCCTCTCAGAAAAGAGCTTTGGTTTCGGTGACGCCAAGGAAAAGATGGCACAACGTTTGGAAGAATTGGAAGGACGCTACCATAAGTTCGTTGAATTAACGAAGAAGGGTGACTTGGAAGCTGCCCAAGACATTCTTGGTGAATTACAAGCAGATAATGATGACTTCGCTAAGTTGCTTCGTGAAATTCCACAACTCTACAAGCCACTGATTACTGAATTCCCAGACCAACTGGACGAACTGCAAAGTGGTTACAAGACCTTGACTGCACAACACTACAACTTCCCAACAGCAGACTTGGACAAGAAGATTGAACAACTCAAGGCCAATGTCGAACATACTGTTAAGCAATTAGATGATCTGCAAATTGACGTGGTCACAGCTGCCAACAAGGACATTAGTGAAAAGATCGACGGTATCTACGCCGAAATGCAAACTGAATTGGATTCCAAGCCTGAAGCAGAACACCTGCTGAAGATGGTAGGCGAATTTATCGAACACGCGCGCAAGCAAAACGAAACCTTGGTAGAAGAACTGAAGCGTTTGAACCTGAGTTACACCTTCAACAACAACGAAATTGACGATGCTCGCCGCCTGGGTGAACAAATCAAAGGGATTGCTGCTGAATACCAAGCAGACGCTAAGGACTACAAGGAAAACAAGACGATTTTCAGCAATCTCTGGGAAAATGAAAAGAAGTACAAGACTGAACTGACTGACATCGAAGAAAAACAAAAGAAGATCAATGAAGAAGTTACCAAGCTGCAAACTGACGAACAACGCGCTCGAAAGATGTTGCAAAAGTATTCAGTTGATATCCGGACCATCAAACGTCAAATTGAACAACTGAACCTGCCAGGTATTTCCCAAGATTACGTTGACTACTTCATGGGTGTTAGCGATGAAATCAAGAAGCTGGCGGACGCTCTTCAAGAGTACAAGATCAACATGGAAGAAGTTACCAAGCAATTGATCATGGTCGAAGCTGACCTCGACAACCTCCATGACAAGACCGCGGAACTTACCGACAGTGCAATATTGACTGAACGGATGCTCCAAGTTGCCAACCGTTACCTCGATAGCGAAGAGGTGGCAGAAGGTGTTAAGCGGACTAAGGAACTTTACGACAAGTTCGAATACAGCAAGAGTGCTGAAGTGATCGGAACAACCTTAGAAAATGCCGATCCAGGTCTCTTCCGCAAGATTGAAGACTCATATTATAAAAAAGAAGTAAATTAAATTTGCATGCCCTGAGATAAATGATTTTGTCTCGGGGCATTCTTTGTTATAATAAGGAATTGCTTTAAGAAAGCGTCGAACCATTTCCTACACTAGCATGGCTAGCTGAGAACGTCAGATGAAATTATCAAAGGAGCAAGAAGCGATGATCTATTTTGATAATAGCGCGACGACACAAATTTCACCCGATGTACTTGCAACTTACAACACGGTTAGCAAGAAGATCTGGGGTAACCCAAGTAGTCTCCACAATTTTGGTGAAACAGCTTGGAATTTATTAGAACAGGCCCGTACTCAAATTGCCAACCTGTTGGGCGTCAAGCCAGGTGAAATCATCTTCACTAGTGGTGGCTCAGAAGGTGACAACTGGGTAATCAAGGGCACCGCGATGACAAAGCACCGTTTCGGTAAGCACATCATCACGACATCAGTTGAACACGCTGCGGTACGCAATGCGATGGAACAACTGGAACAACTCGGCTTTGAGGTCACATACCTCCCAGTCGATAAAGAAGGACGGATTGATCCCGCCGATGTCAAGGCAGCCATCCGCCCTGACACAATCTTGGTTTCAATCATGGCCGTCAACAATGAAGTCGGCACGATTCAACCAATTAAGGAAGTCGGCGAGATTCTCAAGGACTACCCTAACATTCACTACATGGTCGATGCAGTGCAAGCGGTCGGCAAGGGGATTGACGACATTGTATTTAGTGATCGGGTCGACTTTGCGGTCTTCTCTGGCCACAAATTCCACGCCCCACGCGGTACTGGATTCGTCTATGTCCGTGCAGGCCGTCAAATCGAGCCACTGATTGCTGGTGGTGGACAAGAGCGGACGATGCGGAGTGGTACGGAAAATACGCCCGGGGATGTCGCCTTGTCACGTGCAATTCGTTTGGTAAAAGAAAACGAATCACAAACGGTCAAGAACGAACAGACGATCAAGGAAAGAATTTATGATCACCTGGCACAGTTTGACCACGTTGAGATCTTCTCCGGACGCAATGATGGATTTGCACCCCACGTTCTGTGTTTTGCGATCGTCGGTGTCCGTGGTGAAACCATTGTCCACGCCTTTGAAGAAAAGGACATTTTTATCTCAACCACTAGCGCATGTTCATCAAAGAAACACTCTGAAGCTGGTACTCTGGCTGCCATGAAGGTGCCAGAAAACGTCGCAACTAGTGCTGTCCGGATTAGCCTGGGTGACCAAAACACGCTGGAAGAAGCTGACCAATTCAACAAGGTCTTTGACGAACTCTACGCCGGATTTAAGAAGATTATTGAATAACGAGAGGAGGAACAAATTTGCAATACACTGAAATCATGGTGCGTTACGGTGAATTGTCTACTAAGGGCCACAATAAAAAGAACTTTATTGACCGCCTTGGTGCCAATGTCCGCCAAGCGCTCCACAAGTTTGATCAAGTGAAGGTTCACGCCCAAGCAGACCGGCTCCACGTCGATTTGAACGGTGAAAACTACGATGACGTTATGAACAACCTCAAGAACGTTTTCGGTATCCAAACCTTCTCACCAACGATCAAGGTTGAAAAGACTTTTGAAGCCACTTGCCAAGCTGCAGAAGCAATGGTGGCTGAACAAGTGAAGGACCACGCTACCTTTAAGATCGAAACTAAGCGTGCCGATCACGATTTTGCAATGGACACATTTGAAATGAACGCTAAGCTCGGTGGTTACTTGCTCGACAAGTTCCCTGATAAGCTCAAGGTCAACGTTCACAACCCCGATATGACGATTCGTGTTGAAATTCGTCTGAATGGGATTTACCTGTCCAGTGAAACAATCAAGGGTGCGGGTGGACTCCCTGTTGGTACTGCCGGCAAGGGGATGATGATGCTCTCCGGTGGGATTGACTCACCAGTCGCTGCTTACCTCGGTATGAAGCGTGGGGTATCAATGGAGATGATCCACTTCTTCAGTCCTCCATACACGAGCCCACAAGCATTAGCCAAGGCCAAGCAATTGACCGAAAAGCTAGCTAAGTATGCTGGTAGTATCAAGTTCATCGAAGTTCCATTTACCGAAATCCAAGAAACGGTCAAGGAAAAGGTGCCAGAAGGTTACTTGATGACCGTGCAACGCCGGATGATGTTACGTTTGGCGACTGCAATCATGGAAAAGCGTCACGGGTTGGCAATTTTCAACGGTGAATCACTGGGACAAGTGGCATCACAAACCATGGAAAGTATGTTGGCAATTGAAGACGTCACAAACTACCCAGTGTTACGTCCAGTGCTCTCATACGACAAGACTGAAATCATCAAGATCGCCGAAGATATCGACACTTATGACCTTTCAATCTTGCCATACGAAGACTGCTGCACCGTCTTCACGCCACCTTCGCCAAAGACTAAGCCGAACGTTGAAAAGGCCCGTCTGTACGAAAAGCACATGGACATCGAAGGCCTGATGCAACGCTCAATGGATGGGATGAAGATCACCACCATCCACCCAGGCGAAGACTACTTAAACCAAAACGAAGACGTCTTTGCGGAATTGCTGTAAAATCTGCTTGACGTTAGCAGTTTTATTAGCTATCATTACAAGCATAATAAGCGATGACCGAAATAGTAGTGAATCGTTCAGTGCTCAGGGAGGACCGTTAAGTGTGAAGGCCCCGCTGGAGATTTATGAATGTAGCTCGGGAGCTGATTTGCTGAACTTTTAGTAGGCGAGTCCGGTTCATGACCGTTACCAAATGATCGAGAGGGATAGCACTGTAGCTATTCAATTTAGGTGGTAACGCGAGCAAATCGTCCTATCAGGTGATAGGGCGATTTTTTTATTTATCGCTTAGTGAAATTGTTATTGAGATTAAGTTTTGAAAGGAGCGGTTATACGATGGCAGAAAAAGATATGTCAACAAAGTATGATCCACAATCAGTTGAAGACGGTCGTTACCAATGGTGGATTGACCAAGGCCTCTTCAAGCCAAGTGGCGATAAGAAAGCACACCCATATTCAATCGTTATTCCACCTCCAAATGTTACTGGTAAGTTGCACTTGGGCCACGCCTGGGATACGACTTTACAAGATATCATCATTCGTCAAAAGCGGATGCAAGGTTTCGATACCCTGTGGATTCCTGGTATGGACCACGCCGGTATCGCTACTCAAGCCAAGGTTGAAGCTCGTTTGCGTGACCAAGGTATTTCACGTTACGACCTCGGCCGTGAAAAGTTCGTTCAACAAGTTTGGGATTGGAAGGACGAATACGCTGACATCATCCACAAGCAATGGGCCAAGCTCGGTATCTCTGTAGACTATGACCGCGAACGTTTCACCCTTGACGAAGGTTTGAACAAGGCCGTACGTAAGGTCTTTGTTGAACTTTACAAGAAGGGCTTAATTTACCGTGGTACTTACATCATCAACTGGGATCCACAAGCACGGACTGCATTGTCTGATATCGAAGTTGTCCACAAAGACGACAAGGGTGCCTTCTACCACGTTAAGTACCCATTCACTGACGGCACGACTTTCAATGGCAAGGACTACATCGAAATTGCCACTACTCGTCCTGAAACCATGTTCGGTGACGAAGCGGTTGCCGTTCACCCAGACGACGAACGTTACAAGGAATTAGTCGGCAAGAAGGTTAAGGTTCCATTGGTTGACCGTGAAATCGAAATTATCGCTGACGAATACGTAACTCCTGACTTCGGTACTGGTATGGTTAAGATTACGCCTGCCCACGACCCTAACGACTTTAAGGTTGGTAAGCGTCACAACCTCCCAGAACTCAACACCATGAACGAAGACGCTTCAATGAACGAAAATGCCGGCAAGTACAAGGGTATGGACCGTTTTGAAGCTCGTAAGGCGATCGTAAAGGACCTGGAAGACCAAGGATACATGCTTAAGATCGACCCAATCGTTCACTCAGTTGGTCACTCCGAACGTACCGGTGTGCAAGTTGAATCACGTCTTTCTACTCAATGGTTTGTTAAGATGAAGCCACTTGCTGAAATGTCCTTGAAGAACCAAAAGACTGATGACCGTGTCAACTTTGTCCCAGAACGTTTCGAAAACACCTACACTCAATGGATGGAAAACATTCACGACTGGGTTATCTCACGTCAACTTTGGTGGGGTCACCGTATTCCAGCGTGGTACCACAAGGAAACTGGCGAAGTCTACGTTGGCATGGAAGCACCAAAGGACATCGAAAACTGGGAACAAGAAACCGATGTGCTTGATACTTGGTTCTCAAGTGCATTATGGCCATTCTCAACTATGGGCTGGCCTGACACCGACTCAGAAGACCTCAAGCGTTACTTCCCAACCAACACCCTGGTTACCGGTTACGACATCATCTTCTTCTGGGTATCACGGATGATCTTCCAATCACTTGAATTTACCGGAAAGGCACCATTCAAGAACGTTCTGCTTCACGGTTTGATTCGTGACGAACAAGGTCGGAAGATGAGTAAGTCATTGGGTAACGGTATTGACCCAATGGACGTGATCGAAAAGTACGGTGTTGATGCCTTGCGTTGGTTCTTGATCAACGGTTCTACGCCAGGTCAAGATATTCGTTTCTCATACACAAAGATGGACGCGGCATGGAACTTCATCAACAAGATTTGGAACGCCAGCCGTTACGTAATCATGAACTTGGGCGAAATGCCAGCTCCAGTTCTTCCAGACAAGGACAAGTGGGACCTCGCAGACCGCTGGATCATCAGCCGTTTGGATGCCACTATCAAGCAAGTTACTGAAATGTCAGACAAGTTTGAATTCGGTGAAATGGGTCGTGCACTCTACAACTTCATCTGGAACGACTTCTGTGATTGGTACATCGAAATGACCAAGGAGAAGCTCAACAACGGTACTGACGAAGAAAAGGCTAACACCAAGAACATCTTGGGTTATGTCCTCGACCAAACTCTCCGTCTGCTTCAACCAATCATGCCATTCGTTACTGAAAAGTTATGGCAATCAATGCCTCACGATGGCCAATCAATCATGGTTGCGGACTACCCAGTTGTAAACGCCGACTTTGACGACCAAGCTGCCACTGAACAAATGGACAGCTTGATTGAATTGATCAAGGCCGTACGTAACATCCGGAACGAAGCCAACGCACCAATGTCCAAGCCAGTTGACATCCTGGTTAAGACCAAGAATGATCACTTGAAGGACATGTTGGAAGCCAACCGTGACTACATTGATCGCTTCTGCCACCCAGCAGAAATGACCATCTCAGCCGACGTTGAAGCACCAAAACTCGCGATGTCTTCAATCTTGGCTGGTGCCGAAGTCTTCATTCCAATGGCCGAATTGGTTGACCTGGAAGAAGAAAAGGCTAAGATGCAAAAAGAAATTGAAAGCCTCGAAAAGGAAGTTGAACGCTCAAGCAAGAAGCTTGGCAACAAGAAGTTTGTTGACAACGCTCCTGCACAAGTCGTTGAAGCTGAAAAGCAAAAGGCCGAAGAATGGCAAGGCAAGCTCGCTGCAGCCAAGGAACGCCTCGCTTCACTCGAGAACGCTTAGTTAATTATTAAAGGAGTTATTTCATTTGGAATAGCTCCTTTTCATTAGGAGATTAGATATGATTTCTACTTACGAAGAGGCCCTCAACTTTATCCACGGCCGGACCCAGTTCAAGAAGATTCCGACACTCAAGCGGATGCGCCGTTTTCTGGCAGAATTAGGCAACCCACAAGACGGACTTAAGTACATTCACGTCACCGGGACGAATGGGAAGGGTTCGACTGTTGCAATGATGCGGTCGATGCTAATGAATTCTGGCCTAAACGTCGGTAGTTTCACCTCGCCGTTCATCACCCGGTTTAACGAACGGATCGAGTACAACGCCGAACAGATTAGTGACGCTGATTTGACCCGTTTAACGGACCGCGTTGCACGAGTTGTCGCCAAACTCGATGACGAACTGGAAGAGGGCGGACCAACCGAATTTGAGATCGACACCGCGATTATGTTTTGCTACATGCAGGAAAAGCAACCAGATGTCGTCCTGCTCGAAGTCGGGATTGGCGGTCTCTATGACTCGACCAACGTGATTGTGCCCGAGGTTAGCGTCATCACCACAGTCGGTTGGGACCACATGAAATACCTCGGCAACACTTTAGCTGCGATCGCGACACAAAAGGCCGGGATCATCAAGCAGGACCGTCCTGTCGTGATTGGAAAATTAGCATCCAGTGCCGACGCCGTCATTCGTGTCACGGCCGAAGAAAAACAAGCGCGTCTTTATGCCCTAGACGAAGAGTTCACGGCACAAAAATTAAGCCAACATGAGTTTTTCGCCGGTATCAAGTACCAGGGTCTTTCGCTGAGTAATTTCCAGTGCAAACTCGGCCTCGGTGGTGATTACCAGGTCGAAAATGCTGCCGTGGCGATCACGGCTGTGCAAATTTTCCTTGACCGGATTGGCCTGCCACTTGATCGCTCTGCTCTGAAAAATGGGCTGAACGAAACCCGCTGGCCGGGCCGGCTGGAAGTGGTGAATGACGCGCCGCTGGTACTGCTTGATGGTGCCCACAACCTGCCCGGGATTCAGGCGTTGGTGCAAACCATCAAGGATGATTTTGCCGACCGCGACGTCTACTTGCTGGTGGCGATCTTAGCAGACAAGCAATATGACCTGATGCTCGGTGAACTGGCCAGCCTCGGCAACGTCCACATCACGGTCACACACTTCGCTGGTCCGGGCCCCAAACGTCCGAGCGCGGACCTGGCAACGATTGGTGAAGAGATTCCCAGTCGTTATCCAATCGAAACCAACGACAACTGGCAGCTGGCTTTTCAAAATATTGCTAGCCAGTTGAGTGAAGATGATGCGCTGATTATCACCGGATCGTTGTACTTTATTTCAGACGTTCGAAAATTATTTAGTGACAATTAGGAAACTTGCCGTATTTATTATTAGACCCGAAACAGGAGAGTAATAAATATGGATGAACAAACTACTGGAAAATACTTGGATTTATTAGTGAGAAGCATTTCTGCCGATAATATTGACCGTAGCCAGGAGCTCTTTTTGAACTTTTTGGAGAAGTTCCCGACACCACTGAAGGTAAAGCAAATGTCACGCGATGACCGCAAGAAGGTTTTGGATTGGGGACCAGAGATGCGTTCGATGATTGCAGGAATTGAATTGGGACAACTCGTTGCAAAGAGCCATTACGAAATCGTTGGCCATGCCTATTCCAGCGCAATGTTAGGCAAAGAGATGATTGACCAATTCCAAGACGAAGAGCAGGAGTGCGTGGCAATCGCCTATACCGATGTGCACAATGACATCATCGACATTGAGCTCCTTTTCCGTGGGGGCCACAGTGAGTGTATGCTTTATCCAGACCGGATTTTCTCATCCGCACTCCGCCAGTCAGCTACGGGGATCGTGATGATTCACAACCATCCATCCGGGGATGTAGAGCCGTCACCACAGGACCTCAATTTCGCCAAGCGCTTAGAAAGTGGTTGCCAAATTCTCGGCCTGCAAATGCTCGATTTCCTGATCGTTGGCCATGACAATTACTACAGCTGGCGCGAAAAGCAGCAAATCCAAGAAGAAAAGTAAAGAAAGTATAAATTTGTCAAAGCTGATTTCCTTTTATCTGTCAAATAATGTATATTTAGATTCGAATGTCGTTCGTGGCTATGTTATAATAGCTTCGATACTGATTAAATTTGATATTAAACTTTAAACACGAAGGGAAGAAGCAGATTGCTAGGAATCGGAACCAAAAACCTTGGAATCGATCTGGGTACCGCTAATACCATTGTTTACCTCGAAGGTAAGGGTATCGTGCTCCGTGAACCATCAGTTGTTGCTCGTAACACCAAGACAAACGAAGTAATTTCTGTTGGTAGTGAAGCACGCGATATGATTGGTCGTACTCCAGAAAGTATTACCGCAATTCGTCCAATGAAGGATGGTGTTATTGCTGACTATGACACCACTGTCGCTATGATGAAGTACTACATCAACAAGGCCCTCGGAAACACCAATGGCAAGCCATACGTTATGGTTTGTGTACCAAGTGGTATTACCGAAGTTGAAAAGCGTGCCGTTATTGATGCTACTCGTGTGGCTGGTGCTCGTGATGCTTACGTTATTGAAGAACCATTCGCAGCCGCTATTGGTGCAGGTCTTCCAGTTATGGACCCAACTGGTAGCATGGTCGTTGATATTGGTGGTGGTACTACCGATGTCGCTACCATCTCACTTGGTGGTATTGTTTCCAGCCGTTCTATCCGGATGGCCGGTGACAAGATGAACGACGCAATTGTTCAATACGTACGTCAACACAAGAACCTCTTGATTGGTGAACGCACAGCTGAAAAGTTGAAGTGGGACATTGGTTCTGCATCACTCGAAGCTGCCGAACAAATGGGCACTACTGAAATTCGCGGTCGTGACCTCGTTACTGGTTTACCAAAGACCATGGAAGTTTCCGCTAAGGATGTTTCCACTGCACTTCAAGATGTTGTTGAAAACATCATCAGTGCTATCAAGGGTACTCTTGAAGAGACTTCACCAGAAATCGCAGCCGACGTTATTGACCATGGTATCGTCCTTACTGGTGGTGGTGCATTACTCAAGCACTTGCCAGACGTAATCGCTGACGCTACTAAGGTTCCGGTATTTATCGCAACTGATCCACTTGATTGTGTTGCTGTCGGTACCGGTGAATCACTTAAGAGCATCGACGTAATTAAGAAGTAATATCATTAGATTTGGCTAGTGATAAGCGGGGCAGGTCTTAAAACACCATGTTTGGACCGGCCTCCTTTTATTATCTTGCCCACAATGGAGGATTATCATGCAAAAGTTCTTTTCCAATCGCCGGTTGGTTATCATTGTGGTAATTCTGGTCGTTTGTTTTGGACTGATGGCAGGTTCTGTGGAATTACGGAACCGGCGTAGCACTCCGCCTGTCGTACAGCAATTTGGTAATGATATTGTTGGATTTGCTGACAGTGCGGTTGCGATTCCAGTTAACTGGTTGCAGACTAGTTTTAGCTCAGTTAACGATTTGATGAATACTTATTCTGAAAACCGTGAACTGAAACAACAAGTAAACGAACTAGCCCAAACAAAGGTGCGAGACCAGGCACTCGCTAATGAAAACAAGCAATTGAAGAGCGAACTCAAGCTCGGCAAGTCAATGACTGATTACAAGACCATTGCGGCAGCCGTATTAATGCGGACACCATCTTCATGGCAACAACAATTAGTCATTAACAAGGGTCAATCAAACGGGATCAAGAAAAACATGCCCGTTATGAGTGACGGTGGTCTGATTGGTCGGATTATCGAAGTCAACAAGACCAACAGTAAAGTCGAACTGTTGAGTGATACAAACGAAGCATCTAGTCGCTTTGCTATTTCTATCGGTTCTGGTAGCGACGTTGTCAACGGTATTATCACCGGATACAACGCTGATACCAACGAACTTATCATGGGGCAAATTAGCTCCAAGGCAAAATTAAAGAAGGGTGCTAAGGTAGTTACTAGTGGTATGGGTGGTATCACACCTAAAGGCCTCTATGTTGGTAAAGTTACCCGGGTAGGTAAGGATGATTACGGACTGGCACAAAAGGTCTACATCAAGCCTGCTACTAACTTTAACGATATTAACATCGTAACTGTCGCAGAAAGCACCGCTCAGGAGTGATTACTGTGTATCGATTATCACGATTAAAGTATGTATTCCCAATCGGACTATTTGTTTCACTGTTTCTTGATGGTTCATTAAGCCACGTGTTTGCTCCGGTGTTATTCAATTATCCATACTTTGCCATGAGCGAATTGGTCTTGTTATGGATAGTCTTAGCCTACTTTTTCCAGGACAACATCAAAATTCCGTTGATCCCATTTTCGATCGCTGCAGGGGTTGTAATTGACTTCTACAGCACCGGGATTTTAGGACTCTACGTGATCTTGTTACCATGTATTGTGATGCTGACGCGGTTAATTGCGGGTTACTACCCTAAAAACTACGCATGGATCATGGCGGTGTTCTTCATCGACATTGTTGTGTTCATGTTAGTGAATTACTTTGCGTTGAGCTTAATCGGAATTATCAACCAAGGCTTCGGTGAGTTCTTGCTCAACTCACTTGCACCAACCTTGGCATTGAACCTGGTATACTTCGTCTTGTTGTATCCACCAATTCACGCAATGTATATTTGGGCAACAAGCGAAAAAAGATCATAATTTTCTTGACAAGGGAAAGTTATGATAGTATTGTGTATACAATCAATAAAGCGAATGACAATGAACAGACTAGTAGGGTATTGCTAGTAGCGAAGAGAGTCTCGTATGGTGGGAAGAGACCTACACGCATGCCTGAATCACATCTGTGAGTTGACCTTTTGAATCCTAGTAGGAAGGTCCGGGGTCGCCCGTTACAGCACGGAGTTTAGATTATGAACTCACTAAGGTCAATTTTCGTGAGGAAGTTGACAAGATGAGGTGGAACCGCGGAAACGCCCTCGTAGCCAGCCAGGCTCGAGGGCGTTTTTTGTTTCCAAAGTGATCATAATCAAGAACTTGCCGAGGTAGCCGCTGTGAGGTGGCTACGAATAGGGGTGGCACCGCGACTCAATCGTCCCCTAGAGCTAGTAATCTAGTTCTAGGGGACTTTTTTATTTCGATATTCGCTGATCAGAGAAGGAGGAATTCTATCATGTCGTATGTTTCATCAATTTTACCCTCACTTATTCAGGGGGCTTCACTTACGTTACAAATCTTCTTTTGGACGCTGATTGGATCCTTACCACTAGGAATTTTAGTTAGCATTTGTTTAACCTCCAAGATCCGCCCATTGAAGTGGATTTTGGAAATCTACATCTGGTTAATGCGGGGGACACCACTGCTTCTCCAATTAATCTTTGTTTTCTACGGCTTGCCAATCATCGGAATCGTCTTCCAACGTTATGACGCAGCATTGGTAGCATTTATTCTTAATTACGCTGCGTACTTCGCAGAAATCTTCCGTGGTGGTTTCCAAGCAATTGATGAAGGTCAATTCGAAGCGGCCCGGGTTCTCCGGTTGAACTACTGGCAAACATTACGTAAGATCGTGATCCCACAAGTTGTTAAGATCGTAATCCCATCAATCGGAAATGAAGTTATCAACCTGGTCAAGGATTCATCACTGGTTTACGTAATCGGTTTGGGCGACTTGCTCCGTGCCGGAAATGTAGCAACTTCGCGTGACGTGACATTGGTTCCACTGATGCTCGTCGGTTTGATCTACCTTCTTTTGGTCGGTGTCTGCACATTGATCTTGCGGAAGGTTGAACAACGGTATTCATACTTTAAGTAGGAGGGATTGCGATGTTAGAAGTTAAGAACTTAAAAAAGAGTTTTGGCAGTCGGAAGATTTTAGATGACGTCAATTTAACGGTTAAAGATGGCGAAATCTTGAGCATCGTTGGTCCTTCAGGTGCAGGTAAAACAACACTCTTGCGCTGCATCACCGGTTTGGAAAGTGCCGATTCTGGGAAGTTTTTAATTGACGGCCAAGAATTCGACCCCCAAGGAACAGAAGAAACGGACCGTGTTATCGGTGTTGTCTTCCAAGATTACAATCTTTTTCCAAACTTGTCCGTGATGGAAAATGTGACCCTTGCACCAACCATGGTTCTCAAAAAGGACAAGGCGGAAGCAGAAAAGGACGCAAAAGAATTGCTTGATGAATTAGGCCTCGGAGACAAGGGTGACGTCTACCCATACCAACTTTCTGGTGGACAAAAGCAACGGGTCGCAATCGCACGGGCACTGGCGATGAAGCCAAAGATCCTCTGCTACGACGAACCAACTTCCGCACTGGATCCAACCATGAGTAAGGAAGTTGCCAAGATCATCCTCGCATTGAAAGGCGACGGCATCACCCAACTCGTGGTTACTCACGACATTGAATTTGCCAACGAAATCGCTGACGATATTTTGAAGGTTGAAGCACTCAAGTAGGAAAAGGAGCGGGCATATGAAAAAGATAAAAATTATCTGGCTTTTGATGATCCTGATTGTGCCAGCTTTCATGCTTGCGGGTTGTCAAAGTGTTACGCAACGGGCAGATACCCAGGATACCTGGTCCACTATTAAGAAGCGTGGCAAGGTCACAATCGGTTTGGATGATAGTTTCGTTCCGATGGGTTTTCGCCAAAAAAATGGGAAGTTAGTCGGATATGACATTGACCTCGCCAAGGCTGTTTTCAAGCAATACGGCATCAAGGTCGACTTCCAAACGATTGACTGGTCAATGAAGGAAACGGAATTGAAGAACGGAACGATTGACCTGCTGTGGAACGGTTACTCAATCAACCCAGCTCGGGCAAAGAAGGTTGCATTCTCCCGTCCATACCTGAAGAATCGTCAAGTCCTGGTCACGTTGAAGCGTAATAACATCAACAATCTGGCGGGGATGTCTGGTAAGTCACTCGGGGTGCAAAATGGTTCCACTGGTCAAACGGTCCTCGATGACAATCCAAAACTGCTCAAGGATAAGCTGAAGGGCAAGGATGCCGTCTTGTACGACACTTTCCCAGACGCCTTTATCGACTTGAACGCCGGACGGATCCAGGGGATTTTGATGGACCAAGTTTACGCTGATTACTATGTCAGCCACCAAAAGAACCGGGACGCATACCGGGTATACAGCACTGACCAAATTCCATCCGAATCATTCGGGGTTGGTTTGAGAAAGGGTGACAAGACCTTACAAAAGAAGATCAACCAAGGTTTGGCAAGAATGCAAAAGAATGGTGAACTGAGAAAAATTAATAACAAGTGGTTTGGTGACAACAGCAATTGGTTGGGATCTGACCGCTAGCATTTGGGGATGTGGAATTACCGCGTCCCTTTTTTGTGGTTTGAAATTAGGCGATATTTCAAGTATCATTAATAGTCGGTACGCAACTGAACAATCATAAAGGAGACTATAAATTCATGCATTATCGCTTGGCTTCTGGAGTAAATTTGGATGTTATTCCAAGCAAGAAATTTAATATGAATCAGATCCTGATCAATTTTGCTACTCCCCAGACGAGCAGCAATGCGACAGAACGAAACCTGCTCTCCAACTTACTTGAGACCAGCACGAAGAAGTACCCTACGCAGACTGCACTGGCAGACCAACTTGCCAAGCAGTACGGGACTTACTTGAGTACTGGTGTAAGTCGGATTGGACAAATGCACTGCATGCGTTTGAAGGCTAGCTTCGTCACTGACCAACTGGCGGATACAGACTTGTTTAACCAGGTAGTCGATCTGATTTCAGAAATTCTCTTCAATCCATTGGTAGAAGACGGCAAGTTCGATCAAGCAACCTTTGACCGCCAAGCTATCAACCTGAAGAGCACGATCGACAGCTACTACGACGATAAGCAATTCTGGGCCGGACGTAGCCTGATGGACCTATACTACAAGGATGACTCCGTGATGAAGGTCCCAAGCTTTGGTCGCAGTGAAGACGTTGATGCTTTGACGCCATCCAGTGTCTACCAGGCATACAAGGACATGATTGACAGTGATCGTGTCGACATTCTCTTCTTAGGGGATGTGGACGAGGATCATGTACGTGCAGCATTCGCCAAATTGCCATTTAAGGATCGTGACACAAGAGATGACGACATCCTCTATCATCAGGATTCTTACAAGCAAGTCCAACGTCACGTCGAATACCAACCAATCAGCCAGGCCAAACTCAACATCGGCTATTCCATGCCAATCTACAGCGGGGATGACCTCTACTACGCCGCTCTGGTCTTCAACGATCTCTTCGGTGGGAGCCCATACTCCAAGCTCTTTATCAATGTCCGTGAACGCGCTAGTTTAGCATATTACGCATCCAGTCGTTTCACTGCATTCAACGGCTTTTTGAGCGTCCAATCCGGGATCGATTCACGCAAGGCTCGTCAGGTAGAAGAGTTAATCGACCAACAATTAGTCGACCTGCAAAACGGCCAATTCACTGATGAAGAAATGGCTGAGGTCAAGAGTGGATTGGTGAACCAATACCTTTCCAGCACTGATGCAGCGACGAACATTCTCGGACGCAAGATGGTCAGAAATATTCTCGGCCTGTCCGATGTCGATACCGTGGCTAAGATCAATGCCGTGACCCGCGACCAGGTTGTTCAAGTTGCCAAGACGTTAAGCAAACAAGCAGTATATCTTTTAAGTGGTGAGAATTAAACCAAATGGAGAATTATCTTTATCAAGAATTTAACCGGTCAATTTACCGCGAGACCTTAGACAATGGGTTGAAGGTGCAATTGATGCCAATGAAAGGTTTCAACAAGACCTACGCCATCATGACGACTGACTTTGGTTCGATTGATAACAACTTCCGTCCATACCAACAAGAAGAAGGGGTTGTGGTACCGGATGGGGTGGCCCACTTCCTCGAGCACAAGTTATTCGAAAAAGAGGACCATGATGCGTTTGATTTGTTTGGGAAATTAGGGGCAGATTCTAACGCCTTCACTAGTTTCACGCAGACCAGTTACCTCTTCTCAACGACTAGTCATCTCAAAGAAAACTTGGATGTCTTGCTCGATTTTGTCCAAGACCCATACTTCACCGAAAAGACGGTGCAAAAGGAACAGGGGATCATTGGCCAAGAAATTCAAATGTACAATGATGACCCCAACTGGAGACTCTACCTGGGAATTTTGGGTAACCTCTACCCACACGACCCAATGCACATCGATATTGCCGGGACGGTAGATTCTATCAGTAAGATCACGCCTGAGATTCTGATGGACTGCTACAAGACCTTCTACCAACCAAACAACATGAACTTGATGCTGGTCGGTAAGTTGGATCCGGAAGAAACGATTCAATGGATCAGAGAAAACCAGGCGAAGAAGGACTTTGGACCACAAGAAACGCCAGAACGTTACTTCGAGCTCAACGACCCCACTGGCCATGACGTTATCCCATTCCGTTCTTTGACGATGGATGTTAACCGTCCAAAAGTTATGGTAGGACTTCGCGGATTGAAGCAATTTGATGACGGAAACGAACGCCTGCACTACAAGCTCGCGGTCGACTTATTGCTAGATATGTTGCTGGATGATACTTCTGACAACTACCTGCGACTCTATGACGAAGGGATCATTGACGATTCATTCGGCTACAACTTTGACATGACCCGCGCATTCCACTTCGCTTACTTCAGCACCAATACTGATCACCTCGAAAAGTTTGCGGATGAAGTGATTGATATTTTGGAAAACGCGGACGAAGAGATCGACAAGGCTGCCGATCGGTTTGACGGAATCAAGAAGGCCGAGATTGGTCGCTTGATCAGCCTGTTAGATTCACCGGAAGCAATCGGTAACCGATACGGCGGAGACCTTTTTAACGGCGCTACATTGATGGATGAAATCAATGAAATGAAAAAGATTCAATTGGCCGACTTACACCAAGCTGCCAAAGACTTTATTAAGCCTGAAGGGATGTCGGTTTTCCAAATTGTGTCTGAACATCATTAATTTGTATTTTCTTAACATTCACAATTGTGAGTGCATGATATAATAATTTAGTGATTTAAAAAAAAGAGATTATGGAGATTTTATAATGAGCGAAAAAGACAGCGAACAACGCTTAGAAATTGGTAAGAAGCTGCAAAAGGCTCGCCAAGTTAAGGGATACACCTTAGACGATTTGCAACAAATTACTAAGATTCAAAAACGCTACTTAATTGCAATTGAAGACGAAAAGTTCGATGAATTACCTGGTGACTTTTACGTTCGTGCATTTGTGAAGCAATACGCTGACACTGTTGGCTTAGATGGTAACGAATTGTTGCGTGAATACGATGACGATTTGCCAGATGCAAAGACCAGCGAATACTCAGACCACATTTCACAAGCTGTTGAGACACGTGCTAGCCAACGCAAGACCGTTAGCAACAGCGTAAGTAAGGCTCGTCAATACATGCCTACTGCGATTGTCGGTGTGGTAATCTTGCTGGTCTTGGGTGCGATTTGGATTACTGCAATCAACCGTAGCCACCGTGATGCTGCGACCCGGATTGACAACAGCTCCGTTTCTGTTTCCGGTGAAAGCCGTAAGAAGGAGTCCAAGAAGAAGGTTAAGAAGGCCGCTAAGAAGAGCTTCTCCATTAAGGAAACTGGACGTAACTCATACAGTGTTGCCTACACTGCTTCCAAGTTGGACAAGGACACTACTTTGGACATCCAAGCAACCCAAGCTACTACTGTTCGTGTTACTGCTAATAACCAAACTCTGTACAGCAAGACACTCCAAGCTAACGGCAAGGACAGCGTGAAGATCGCTAAGGACACTAACCGGATCGTAATTTACGTGACAGTTACTAATGGTACTAAGTTGAAGATCAACGGCAAGAACCTTGATTTCACCAATAGCAACAAGGCTCCTAACACTCGGACCATCTCAATTGACTTTGGTACCTCATCAAGTTCTTCAAGCTCATCATCAAGTAGCTCAACTAATAGCCAATCTTCATCCGCTAACACTGTACGGAACACGAGCACCGCTACTAGCAGTTACAATCAGACCACAACTACTAACAACGGTCAAAGAACTACGGTAACCACTGGGAATACTCAAAATAGTGGTACCCGTTAATCCTGGGAGGAACCAAAATTGAATTTGCCAAATAAGTTAACTGTCGTTCGAATTTTCATCATTCCATTTTTCCTGTTACTGATGGTCTTGCCATTAGGATGGGGAAGCGTGACTTTCTTGGGTGCGACAATTCCAGTTGCCCAACTGATCGCAGCAATCCTCTTTATTGCAGCGACCTTGACTGACAACCTGGACGGACGCATCGCACGTAAGCACAAGTTGGTGACGAACTTCGGTAAGTTTGCTGACCCACTGGCCGACAAGTTGCTGGTTATGACTGCATTTATCGTCATGACCGCGACCCAAGTTGTTCCAGCATGGGTGACTACTATCATCATCTGGCGTGAATTGTCAGTGACCGGTTTACGTCTTCTTCTCGTTGAACAAGACGGTGTGGTACTGGCCGCTAAGATGCCTGGTAAAATCAAGACAACTACCCAATTCATCGCGATTATTTTCCTGCTGATGAACAACGTCATTTTCGCAATCTGGAACATTCCATTTGGCCAAATCATGTTGTACATCTGCTTATTCTTCACTGTTTACTCTGGAATCGACTACTTCGTCAAAGGACGGGGAGTCTTCTCAGATGGATTCAAGTAAGATACAAGGGGCTGAGATCTGATCTCGGCCTCTTTCTTGATTTAAAAAGTTTTTTGGTACATATTTAGATTAAATCCGTTTATATATTTGGGAGGCAAATTATGGATGCTGAGATTATTTCAGTCGGAACCGAACTAGCACTAGGTCAAATTGTAAATACCAACGCACCGAAGCTGGCACAGGAATTGACATCACTAGATATTAAGGTGCCATACCAGGTTACTGTCTTTGACGACCACGCCCAGATTCAAGACGCAATTCACGCAGCGTGGAGTCGGGCCGACTTGATATTCGTCTGTGGTGGATTAGGACCTACCACAGATGACGTGACCTTGCAGAGTACTGCAGACGCATTAGGCGTAGAATTATCTGTTGATCAAGATCACTGGAACTGGATCCAGGAGACCTTCAAGGATCGCGGGATTACTTTGCCAGAAGAAAACATCCGTCAGGCACGCTATTTAGCTGGTAGCACGATTTTGGCTAACCCAGTTGGACTGGCGCTAGGAAGTTGGTACGAAGATGCTGGTAAGGTCGTCGTTGTGTTGCCGGGGCCACCATCGGAATTCACGGGGATGCTCGAACAAAGCGTCCATCCACTTTTAGTAGAACGGTTCGGGACCGGGCGTGCGATTGCGAGTCGGACCCTGAATTTCCTTGGACGGCCTGAATCACAATTGATGGCAGAAGTGGAAGAAGCTACGGCCGGATTTGAACATATGACAGTTACTTCATATGTTCAACCAAGCCAGATTCAACTCCGGATCAATGTTTACGACCTGCCAACGGATCAAGCGGATCAACTCCTGGATCAAGTTTCGGAAAAGATCCTGGAAATCGAGCGACCATATTACTTCGGAGACGGGGATGATTGCACCCTGGCTCAAGTAGTTGTGGAAATGCTCAAGGACGCTGGCAAGAAAGTTACCGGAGCAGAAAGCCTGACTGGGGGACTTTTCCAAAGTACGCTTTGCTCCGTTCCCGGGGCTTCTAATGTCTTTGACGGTGGATTTGTGACATACGCTGCTAGCGCTAAGGAATCGCTGGTGGGAGTGGACAAGGATGTCGTTGATGAGTACGGTGTCGTAAGTTCGCAGACCGCAGCTCAGATGGCAGAAAAGTCGCGGCAAAAAATCGACGCAGACTTCGGTGTCGCATTCACCGGTGTCGCTGGACCCGACGACTTAGAAGGGCAACCAGCAGGAACAGTTTGGCTTGGATTAGCTCAGCGTGATCAGCCAACACAGACGAAGGTACTCCACTTAGCCGGTTATATTGGCCGCCAAGCAATCCGTAATCTCAGTGTTCAATACGGCCTTCAAATGTTATATCAGGCGTTAAAGAAATAACGAACAGTTGTTCACTTTTTTCTTGTTTTTTGTGGTGAAAACTGGTATCGTTAATTGACGTAAATGATTCCTAAATAAGGGAGGAAATTAATTTGGCAGACCAGCGTAAAGCAGCCCTCGAAGCTGCACTGAAAAAGATCGAAAAGAACTTTGGTAAAGGTTCTATCATGCGCATGGGTGATGCAGCGGATATGAAAGTTGCCACTATTTCTAGTGGTTCTTTAGCTATTGACCGCGCCCTCGGTGTTGGTGGTTACCCACGTGGTCGGATAGTAGAAATCTACGGTCCAGAAAGTTCTGGTAAGACCACTGTTGCCTTACACGCCGTAGCAGAAGTTCAACGTCAAGGTGGTACAGCAGCTTACATCGATGCTGAAAACGCCCTTGACCCACAATACGCAGAAAAGTTGGGTGTCAACATTGACGACCTGCTTCTCTCACAACCAGACACTGGTGAAGAAGGTTTGGCGATTGCCGATGCCCTGATTGCTAGTGGTGCCATTGACTTGGTTGTTATTGACTCTGTTGCTGCCCTTGTACCACAAGCTGAAATTGATGGTGACATGGGTGACGCTCACGTCGGTCTTCAAGCTCGTTTGATGTCACAAGCTCTTCGTAAGCTTTCCGGTGAAATCAACAAGACCAAGACCATCGCAATCTTCATCAACCAGATTCGTGAAAAGGTTGGTGTTATGTTTGGTAACCCTGAAACTACCACTGGTGGTCGTGCCTTGAAGTTCTACTCCACGATCCGGATGGAAATCCGCCGTGCTGAACAACTCAAGGAAGGTACTGACGTTATCGGTAACAAGGCCCGCGTAAAGATTGTTAAGAACAAGGTTGCTCCTCCATTCAAGCGTTGTGATGTTGATATCATGTACGGTGAAGGTATTTCTAAGACCGGTGAATTGCTTGACATGGCTGTTGAAAACGACTTTGTTAACAAGAGTGGTGCATGGTACTCATACGGCAACGAACGGATCGGTCAAGGTCGTGAAAATGCTAAGAAGTGGCTTGCTGACCACCCAGAAAGCATGAGCGAACTTATGAACAAGGTCCGTGAAGCATATGGTATGCAACCATTAGAAGGTACTGAAACTACTAAGCCTGCAGAAGGTTCTGAACAAGAAACCATCGAAGAAGCAAGCAAGAAGTAATTTTCTTTCAAACATACACTAGACTGACATTAGAGCATTTGCGCCAATGTCAGTTTTTTATTTTCATCTCGAACATTATTTTATTGACACTTAAGATTAGCAAGCTTAAAATTTAATTTGTGTGGTATGCGATTATCACACGGTGAAAATAATTAACCAACCAACAACAAAATAGTTGAAGCGGAGGTGAAATGATGCAGTTATTAGTTTTCGCCTTGCTTGCTATGGTTGTCGGTCTTGTTATTGGCTATGCTGTGCGCAAGTATTCTTACGAAAAGAAGCTTGACGTAGCTAAACAGACGGCTGAAGGGATTATTGCCTCAGCTAAATCAGAAGCAGCAACGGCGAAGAAAGAAGCCATCCTGGAAGCGAAGGAAGAAAGTCATCGCTACCGGGAAAATGTTGAAGATGAGTTAAAGCAAAGACGCAACGAAATTCAACGGCAAGAAGACCGTATGTTGCAACGTGAAACAAGTTTAGATCATAAGGATTCAGCTCTTGAAAAGCGGGAAAACCAACTTTCTAACCGTGAACGCAAGCTGGACCAACAGACTGAAAAGCTTCGTGCTACTCAAGAACAAGCTGATCAATTGGTAGAACAACGTCAAGGCGAATTAGAAAAGGTTGCCCAAATGTCACACGAAGACGCCAAGCAACAATTGCTCGCTGAGATGAAGGTCGAATTGAAGGCTGAACGAGAAGTCATGATTCGTGACAGTGAACAAGAAGCAGAAATCACAGCTGATCGTAACGCTAAGAAGCTCATTATTGAAGCAATTCAACGGAGCGCCGCTGATGTCGTTTCAGAAGCGACTGTATCTGTGGTTACACTGCCAAATGACGATATGAAGGGTCGGATTATCGGTCGCGAAGGTCGTAACATCCGGACACTTGAGACGCTGACGGGGATTGATTTGATCATTGATGATACCCCAGAAGCTGTCGTCCTCAGTGGTTTTGATCCCGTTCGTCGTGAAATTGCGAAGATGGCTCTTGAAAAGCTGATTCAAGATGGTCGAATTCACCCGGCACGGATTGAAGAAGCGGTTGAAAAGGCACGGAAAGATATGGATACTAAGCTCAGAGAGACCGGTGAACAAGCCCTCTTTGACCTCGGTATTCACTCAATGCACCCAGACTTGATCAAGACGGTTGGTCGGATGAAGTACCGTACTAGTTATGGTCAAAACGTCCTCGACCACTCAATCGAAGTCGCCAAGTTAGCCGGTATTATGGCTGCAGAGCTGGGTGAAGATGTCAACCTTGCTAAGCGTGCAGGTCTCTTACACGATATTGGTAAGGCCATTGATCATGAAGTTGAAGGTTCACACGTTGAACTTGGGGTTGAATTGACACGGAAATACAAGGAAAACAAGGTGGTTGTTAATACCATCGCTTCTCACCACGGTGACGTTCCTGCGACATCCGTGATCGCTGTTCTTGTTCAATCTGCCGACGCAATTTCTGGTGCTCGACCAGGCGCGCGGAGTGAATCACTCGAACAATACATTCAACGTCTCAAGAAGCTTGAAGAAATAGCTAATAATTATGATGGCGTCGACCATAGTTTTGCCATTCAGGCCGGCCGTGAATTACGAGTAATCGTTAAGCCAAAGAAGGTTACTGACTTACAAGCAACTACCTTGGCTCACGATATCAAACAAAACATCGAAAAAGAATTAGAATATCCTGGCCACATCAAGGTAACAGTTATTCGTGAAGTTCGCGCAGTTGATTACGCTAAGTAGTCGCTGAAACGGTAGAATGCATCGGGATGCAATAATTTGCGCCCACGATACAAAGACTCAAGACTCATTTAGAGAATTGGGTCTTTTTTTGT